>JAAYOP010000111.1 GCA_012520295.1 Clostridiales bacterium
CTCGAAATCAGGTAGCCCTCACGGGCCCGTGGGTTCGAATCCCACCGCTTCCGCCATATGGAAAAAATGTCCGCAACATGAAGCCAGTTCTTCACTTGCGGACATTTCATTTAGTCTGCCGCTTTCATATAAACATCCACAGGCTCATCGCCATTACCGCCATTCCGGCCACCAGACCGTAGATGGACAAATGATGCTCTCCGTATTCCCGGGCGGAGGGCAGCAGCTCATCCAGCGAAATAAACACCATAATTCCGGCAACTGAGGCAAAGAGAATTCCGGAAACAGCATCGTTCATCAAAGGCAGCAGCAAGAGATAGCCCACCAGCGCGCCCACGGGCTCGGACAGTCCTGAAGCAAAGGAATATAAAAACGCTTTCTTTCTGCTCTTTGTTGCGTAATAGATTGGCACCGAGACCGCTATCCCCTCGGGTATATTGTGCAGCGCTATGGCAAAAACAATGGGAATGGCTACCTTAGGCTCCTGCTGGGCGGAAATGAACGTGGCCAGGCCTTCGGGAAAATTATGTATGGCCACAGCCAACGCGGTGAAAACGCCTGTTCTAAAGAGCTTTGTGTGGTTGTCCTGAGGCTTTATATTGCTGCTGCTGCAATTGCTGGCCTCATGTGGGTTTTTCTCCTCCGGTATCAGCTTGTCAATAATACCGATAAGGAGCATTCCGGCGAAAAATGAGATTATGGTTATAAGAGTCGCGGTTTTTGTATTATATATTTGAGAAAGAGCATCCAAAGCTTTTGGAAAAATCTCAATCATAGAAACGTAAATCATAACACCCGCGGAAAAGCCCAGGCTCACGGACAAAAACCTCTTGCTCGGCTTTTTAAAGAACGCCAACATGCTGCCTATGCCTGTTGCAAGACCGGCAATTGTAGTGAGCAAAAAAGCTAATACCATATTGTCAACCTCCTGTATCTGAACAAAATTATAACCGAGACAGGCGCGATAGGCAACCAAGCCCTCCTGTCCACCGGAAAAAATTTATGAGCCGCTGAGAGACTTCTTTCAGCGGCTCATAATTTTATGCGGCTTATTGCCGACTCATAGGGCGGTATCCAGTCTTCTTTGCCTGTTCACGGCAAGGATTACACATATGATTGCCATCGCGAAGCCCAGCTCAATCAGGAAGCATATGAAAACCGGCTCCAGGGAGCTCCGGCTAATCTCCTTCAGCCTGCCAATCTCATCGCTGGCTTTCACATACCAATAGGACGGCAGAAATTTAGCAGCCGCCAGGACGGATTTTCCCAGCAGGGCTTGGGGTACAAAGGCGCCGGAGACAAAGCTCATACCCAAAGCCAGGGTATTTGCTACGGCGGATTGGGTGTTTTTCTTCTTTATAAAGCCGCCCAACAGGATTGATATGCTCAGCATGACTATGGTAATCAGGAGCAGGTTTGCGGCCCACAGCAGTCCGCTGATGGATATAATGTCACTACCGCAAATAATAAACGCCAGCAAAAGGTTTATAAGCCACAGGAAGAGCGCCAGCATAAGGTTTCCCAGCATTATCTCAAAACTTATTCTCCTCGGTTTTATGGGCGAGCACAGAGTGCGCTGCCTCATATCCGGCCTATTGAGGGCAAGCAATATGGATGATACGCCTAATATCAGCATTATGGAATTGGTATAAAATGCATAGTTAAAAAAGTAGGAGTGGCTTTTCATATCTGCAACTTTTCTGTGATCACGCATGGTCACAGAAACTTCTTCAGATAAATTCCGGTGAATTTCCTCAACCAGTCCCTCTTGGGTTATTCCGGGCTGATGCTTGATGTAGAGTCCTGCCGTTTGCAGATATTTTTCAACGTTCATGTCAACCAGCAGTGAGGATATGGAGCCGGGAATTGCCGTTTTTTCCAGCCGGGCGTATCCCGTTTCCATTAAGCTGCCGGTAAACCCCTCGGGGATTATTATAATATAATCGGCCTGCTGAAAAAACAGCGCATCCTGTATACTCTCCCTGTCACCCCCAATAGAGACCATTATATTTCTTTCACCCACAAAATCCATAAGTCCCTGCACAATTACCGATTCCTCATCGTTATTTATAATGGCAACCCTGCATTTGCTCTCAGTGAAGCCCTGCATATCCGCGGGCTGGTTTAAGAGATTTATGACTATGGTAACTCCGACAAAAACGAGTATATATGTCAACAGCATCGGCATATTAATCTTGATGACCTTCAGGCACGCTTTAAAGACTTGCATATGACTTCCTCCTCAAAACAAGGCATGTAAAGGCACAAAGGAAAACCGTCAGCACGAACAGCACAGCCATATTTCCGAAATATCTTGTCAGTCCGTCATAATAGTACAGGCTGTAGAAAGCATCTGTTATCAGGCTTGCCGGGCTTACATATTCCAGAAACGGCAGGTGCTGCCTTACAATGTGCTTTACGCTTACCATCATCATGCCTGCCAAAAAGCTGCTCAGTATCGTCCCGCCTACCACAAGGGCGTACTTAACACCGTTGCTTTTCGTAATAACGCTTATTGCCGTGCCGAAAAATAAACCTGTAATACAGCCCAGCAGTAATGTTAGCGCCACATACGGCAACCTGCCGCCGAAGTTCACTCCCAGCACAAGGGTGATATATACCAAAACGATTGCAACAACAGCTATCTGAAAAATAGCGGTAGCGCAAATATTATAAAGGAACATCTTAAACTTTGGTGCCGGGGAAGCATTGAGTCTGGCCGCTCTGGGCGACATATTCGCCTGGAGCTTTATTATGTCCTCCACTGACACAGTAGAACCCATAAGGCATGTCATGGCAAGCAGGGCGTAATAGCATATGATTGAACTGTCCGCACTGGTGCCCCTGGTCACAGAGGCTTCATACAGATATGTCTCCCTGTTATACACATCCTCAAGGAGCCCTTCCCTAATGGCACCGGGGTTTTCCTTCAATATGTTTTCCACTGTGGCCGCAGTTTGCAGAAAATCATCAAAAAAGCGCTTTGTTACAGTCTGGCCCCAGCCGTTGTCAGACAATACCAACTCAAGCCGGTCGCCAAAATGCACATATCCTGCTATATCTCCATCCTTCAGGAGCTTTTCCCCTTCCTCTTCCGTCACAACGGCAATGGTAAACAGGTCCTTCTCTGAAGCTTCCCCGTCTATATCCGAAATGGGGATGAGCGCCCGGTATAATGGCGAATCCTTTTCAAACCCGTCTCTTTCCACCACCGCAAGACTTATCTTGTTAAAACTATCGGCCTTTGAAAGGTCGCCAAAAGCGAAGAAAAACAGCGTGGAGAGCACTATGGGGAACACCAGCGACCAGAAAATCGCTTCTTTTGTCCGGGATAAAGCCTTTAGATTGTATAAGAAAATATGCCTGAACACTTGTTTACCCCTCCCCTAATCTCTGAGCTCTTTTCCGGTTATCTCAAGAAACACATCATTGAGGGACGGAACTTCTGAATACATTCTTGAGAAGCTAATACCTCTTGAATTAAAATAATCCACGATTGCGGCCAGCTGGCTCTTTCCTCTCTTCGATTTGACAATCAGCATATTGTCTTTAATGTCTGCCGAGTTTATGCCCGGCATATTTTTTATATGCCCGATAACCTCCGGGGTCAGGCCGACAGCCTCAACACTGATTATTTCTCCCGTTCTTATCATGGCCTTGAGCTCATTATTAGTTCCCATTGCCACTATCCTGCCCCTGTCCATGATGGCTATCCTGCTGCAGATATGCTCAACCTCTTCCATATAGTGAGAGGTATACAGTACGGTTGCTCCCTCCCGGTTTAGCTTTAAAATGCCCTCCAGGATTTTATTTCTGCTCTGGGGATCCACAGCTACTGTAGGCTCATCCATGATAATCAGCTCCGGCCTTTGGGCAATGCCGCAGGCAATATTCAGCCGCCTCAACAGACCACCGCTCAGCTTTTTCGGATAAAACCTCCGATAGTCCCCCAGCTCCGCAAAGTCAATCGCTTCATCAACAAGCCTTGCCCTCTCCCTCTTATCCTTTATATACAATCCGCAGAAATAATCTATGTTTTCCCTTACCGTCACTTCATCGAAAACAGCCACATTCTGCATGACCACGCCGATTCTTCTTTTGATGTCATAGGCGGTGGGAGACATGGGCCTGCCCATCACCTCTATGGTGCCCTTGTCATATTTCAGAAGAGACAGTATGCAGTTTATCGCCGTAGTTTTGCCAGAACCGTTGGGTCCCAGCAGCCCGAATACCTCGCCCCTTCGAATTTCAAGCTCAAGGTGGTCAAGGGCCACCAAATCACCATATCTCTTGACAAGGTTGCTTATCTTAATTATCATATCCGCCACCTCCAAACGCATTGGTTTCATACTAACACTATAGAAAAGCCGGGCGGAAATTTGAAGTGAGGGGGCTCCAATTTTGATATGACAAATGTAATATCTTTCCTTGTTTTTGTTTTCCCCTTGGTAAGGTAATGTAAAATACTTCCCTTATGTGCTAAAATAATGTCAACTGAACAAATGCGTTTTCGAATTGTTCAGCAGCCATTAAAACAGTAAAAAGGCTCTCTAAGGGAAGGTGGGAAAATGAGAACGCTGCTAAATAAGCTATTTTTGCTCTCCTGCTGCACGGTTTTGTATTTTATTTTTTTCAACAGCAACTATATGGTGGTGCGGATTATTATAGTAATCGCCCTGAGCGCTTTGGGCAGCTATTTTGAAAAACCGGCTCATAGAATATCCATATTGGTGATTTTCGCCGCGCTTTTTTTCATACTTCCCGACCTTATATATTTTTCGCCACTCATCTGCTATGATGTGTTCAAAGAAAAATACTCCCTTTCATTTCTGATCCTTCTTCCCATGTCAATTAGCCATATCTTCTGTTGGCAGGCGGTGGCTCTTATTCTGACGCTCCTTGGCGTCTCCTATATGCTCAAACATTACAGCGCCAGCCTGGAAAAACTAAAGGGAGAATGTATCAAGCTCATGGACGACAGCAGGGAGATGTCATTTTCTTTTAAGCTGAAAAATGAGGAGCTGATGGAAAAGCAGGATAATGAAGTCAAGCTGGCAACCCTGAATGAGCGTAACAGGATAGCCCGGGAGATACACGATTCCGTTGGGCATACAATGTCCAGCTCACTTTTACAGGTGGGCGCTCTGCTCGCCACAGCCAGGGATGAGGCCACGATAAAAAGCCTCTCAGCCCTGAGGGATACTCTTGCCGAAGGCATGAACAGCATTCGCTCCAGCATTCACAAACTCTATGAGGACTCCTTAGACCTGCAGGCACAGCTCTATGCTCTGGCAAAGGAGTTTAAATTCTGCAGGCTATCCTTTGAATATGATGCCGGAAAAGACCAGCCCCTCAAGGTAAAATATGCGGTTATATATACTGTTAAAGAAGCGCTGGCAAATATAATAAAACACTCCGATGCCACGGAGGCTAAGCTCATATTCAGAGAAATGCCGGGATTTTATCAGCTAATTATTTCCGACAATGGATCAAAGAATAAGCCGGACTCCGGCGCCGGTATGGGCTTAAACAACATCCGTTCAAGGGTCGAGAGCCTGAACGGCCACATGAACACGGATACCGACAGCGGTTTTCGGATTTTTATCTCCATACCCAAGGAAAAGGAATAAAAGTTTATGGGAGAGAGCAGTATGAGGATTGTTATAGTTGACGATGACAAACTGGTATGCGCCGCCCTGACAACCATTGTCCAGGCCGGAGGCATTGATGTGGTGGGCGTTGGCACCAGCGGCAGGGACGCTATTTCTCTCTATGAAAAGCATCATCCGGATATCCTGCTGATGGACATCCGGATGAAGGATATGACGGGGCTGGATGCCGCGGAGGATATACTCTCCCGTCACCCCGATGCAAAAATCCTGTTTCTCACGACCTTTTCCGATGACGAATATATTATAAAAGCGCTTAATATCGGAGCGAAGGGTTATCTTCTAAAGCAGGATTTTGAGAGCATAGTTCCTGCCCTGACCTCCGTCAGCCTGGGTCAGAGCATCTTCGGGGATAAGATAGTATCAAAGCTGCCCGGCATGATGAGCCACGGCTCCAAATCACCGGACGAATATGGTCTGAATGAGCGGGAGATGAGTATCCTCTCCCTGATAGCCGAGGGCCTGAGCAACAGGGAAATATCCTCCAGGCTCTATCTGAGCGAGGGTACAGTGAGAAACTATATAAGCTCAATGCTGGATAAGCTCTCCCTTAGGGACAGAACGCAGCTTGCCATATTCTATTATAAAAACTTCTGATTTCTGCATATGGTGCGGGGACGTTGCAATTACGGGCCGCTCTTTTAATCGGGCGGCCAAGCTTTAAAGGCCCCGGGCTTCAGACGGAGAGTATAAGGCAACCTCCGTTGCTTTCTTAATAACCACTGAACAAACGCGTTTTGCAAAAAGAAAACCGGATTGACGTGATGGTGAAACCTTCACGAATATCGCTCCTTTTACAGGCTTTCCCGGCATGACCATACCCATTGGAAAAAGGCAGGATAAGCTGCCCCTGGATTCATACTGAAGATTTGACGAAGGCAAGCTGCTGTCGGTGGCATGGGCCACCGAACAGGCTCCCGGACTGGAGCTGAGCCCCCAACTTAATCAGGTGCAGCCGATAATGAACACCAAAGCATTTTCCTTTGGAAGACATCAAAAAGCGCCCGACAGGGCAAAACCCATAGCCCACTAATCTCCTGCCGCCTCGCACATTCCCCGGGATAGTGAATAGTATAATGTGAAAACCTTTCTATGATTAATACTCACCTAAATACTATTCTGAATGGACGGATAATCAATGCCTATAATCAGCAATAACCCCACCTCAACCAATATTGTCCTTTTCAAGCAGCTCACGGGCTATCCCAATTACGGAAATCCCAGCAGGAACGCCGATATATTATACACAGGGGACCAGGGCACCTGGACCATCGAGCTTCCCGCTTTCTTTTTAATACCCGGGAGGCTGCGTTCCCAGCTGATAATCAGCGCCGTTCTGGACGACCATCAAAATGTGCCGGCAAACCGCTATTCAGCAAGAATATCCATCAATGGCAATGTGGTACATAACGGACGGCTGCCCCTGCAGCACGGAACTCCAGCCGGGGGAATGTTTATGAACTGGAGGCAGCTCACTTTCAGCGTTCCGAACCTGAGAAGAATCAACAGAATCACCATAGTAAACACTTCAAACACCGCTCCAGATGACTGGATAGGCCTGGACTGGATGGAATTAAGGCTGTTTCCACAGTAATTAAGTGAAATCCCCGTACTGTTTAAGCTGCAGACAGTCCCAATCGGGTAAGAGGCCACCCATTAGTTAAGGGACCGACCTCCCACACCACCGCTCATGCAGACCCACAAGCGGCGGTTCCTAAGTTTACGCCGCAACAGCTTTGTAGTAGTCTGAGAAAAATGTATACCCTGCCTGCTTTAAGCGGGCATTGGTAATAGTAGTAGTGAAAATATGGCTATTGGCAATCCGCCAGTAGCCTTTTCTCGTGCATGCAAACATAAAGGCTTTGTTGTGGTCAAGTCCGGGCATCCTCAGCATTGCATATCTGGTGCGGACTCTTTTCCAGATATACATTCTCAACCTTCTTCTTAGCCATTCATCAGTTGATTTGAGCAGGTTCTTCATATTTGCAAGTTTGAAATAATTCACCCATTGTTTGTTGTAGAGCAAAAATGGAGAAAGTTGCAGGAGAAAAATCCATAATATAGCTAGTTGGATTTTGCATAAAATTGCAGGAGATCCATTGCAGGCAAAATCCCCATAATTACTCTGTAATCTGTCGTCACATTGAAAATAAGCAATGTAATACGCCGACCTTGACTTTTGTATTTATGAATGGTCAAAGATTTAACGACGGGGGCGAGATGAGGTTATATTCTAATTTAAACGATAAGACCCGGATGGAAAGGCATTTTCGCAAGGGATTTCATACCCAATATATCCTTTTTCAAAGGCATATTCGGAATGGGTATATGAGTGTACCCATTGGTAAAATATCAAGAAATCCAGGGCTTCCAAGGTCATAGTGTTTGACTTTGAAAGCCCTGTTTGTCTTGTCATATCATATGAAAAGTTTCTGTTTCGGGTTGGGATGCGATTATATTCATGCTGGGTAATCTTATAGGTCATCAAATGCGCTATCTCTGAAGGCGGGTTTGATGCTCGCTGGAGCTCAAGGGGCTCATAGTTTACTCGGTGTAGATAATCTCGCCGGTCTCGGCGCGGCGACGGTAGTGGCGGAGGAAGTTGTAGGCGATGTCGCCATAGCCCGGCCAGAGGGAATGCTGCAGATACTCGGTGACGTTCAGGCCCACCATGGGCACACCCTTATCGTTCCTGATTAACCATTCAAAGTTGCGCCACTCGCCGTTTATCACGGACAGCTTGAAGGAATCAAAGGGGCGCCCGATCATCGGATATTTAGTAAAGTCAAACTCCTTCACGGGCGTGATGCCGTTGAATTCGCAGTAGGTCTGCAAGACGGCCAGTCCGCCATCGTTGGGATGACCGTGCTCGGTGTCCCACGCGGCAAAGTCGTAGGTGGAGGTAATCAGCATGGTGGGCAGATCATACTTCTCATACAGCGCGCGGGCACTCTCGGGCACGCCGAAGAGAGGCATGGCCATGGGAGCCGCCGCAGCAAAGATTTCGGGATGCGCCGCGATGCAGTTGTACGTCGCCATACCTCCCATGGAATAACCGGTCACATACACCCGTTCGGGATCCAGTGCAGGGTACTTGTCGAGCATGTATTTCACCAGCAGGGGGAAGGCCTCGCCGGCGATGGAGGTGATGCCGCTGTGCATGGGAGCCACCACCGCGAAGCCCTCGCGCCCGGCGGTGAGCAGAATGCCGGTCTCGTCCAGGAACATCAGGTGGTCGTCGCCGCCGCCATGGTTGGCGAGCAGCAGGGGCACACTGTGCCTGGGTGCGGTGTTGTTCAGCACTTCCTGGGGAACAACCTCGTACCAGGTGTCAAGGTAGGCACCTTCCTCGGCCATAAAGCCGCCGCCCGTGGCCTTGATGTGACTAAAGCGCTCACCGTCGTACATAAAGGTGACCTGCAAATCGCCCACAACGGTTTTGCCGTTTATAACCGGGTTGCGCGGGGAGAGTGCGAAGCGGGAAATCGGGGGAGCGGGAACGTATCCCTGATAAGGGTTGGTTACGGTGGGCTCAAGATACTTGGTGCTCACGTTGGCGCTGCGCTGCAGGTACATGAACATTTCCCGGTAAGCATTAACCATCCATTTGCCCGCATCGCCCTCGGTATCCGTAGCTACGCAGACCTTGCGGAGGGGAACGCGGCTGTTGTAGAACTCGGCCACGCCGCCGCTGTAGGAGTAGGCATCGGTGCCGTTGGCTTCGCGGAACTTGTATACGGCGGTGCTGGAACCGTTCACGATATAGGCGGGAACATACTGGCTGACCCTCACTTCGTCTGACATCTCGCCGCCGTAGGTGAAGTAGCCCGCCACGCGGCCGATGAGCTCGTCCCGGGAGCCGGCGATGTAGTTGTTCATAAAGGCGGCGCCTGCACCCTCGCCGAACATGTAAATCTTGCCGTAGCCGCCGCAGTACTCGCTCTCCGCGGGGCAGCAGCGATTACCGTCAATCTCAACGTAGGCCTTTTGGGTGTAGAGGGCGGTGTGAAGCGTATAGCAGCGCTGCAGATAGCTTTCGCCGTAGCCCACATCCTTTTCGGGCATCTCCAGCAGTATGGTGCCGACGGCCTCGTTGATGAGGTCGATGAGTCCGAGACCTTTGAGATAGGCAAAGGCCTCCTCTTTGGTTTCATAGCGTTTGTCCGAGAAAACGATAAAAGAAGTGTTGTTGCGCGCGGCGGTCTCACCACCGTAGAGCTCGGGGGATCGGTAGATGTACACGAGATCTTTTGGGAAATCCGCCAGCTTGGGGTTGGCAATCTGGGTTACACGGAAGTTTCCGGTGAACGACGCCGTTACCGCAGGCGCATTCGCGCATACCTCATCCAGCGTTTCGAATGTGGCGGGGTTTCCCTGCCGGTTATTATACTTCAGCATAATATTCCTCCCTTATTTTTTGTCGGATTTACAGGACAGATTTGCCGGAATACCGTGGAACGCTGCGTTTGCTGCGTTCCACGGAAATTTTTTCATCATAAAACTCATTATAGCGCGGTGGAAAATACAACGAGCTGCCGATTATGAGATGCAAATTGTAAAAACCTCTGTAGTTAAATAACCAGAAATCTTCAGATACTTCCAAAACTGGTTGCGCACCTTATCGCCCCTTTGACGAAATCATTATTTAAAGAAATATATGTATGAGTGAGAGAATGAGTTTATGCCCCCTCTTCGGTATTTTGCACCCTAATTGATATGTCAAAGGATAATAAATAGATTGTATTAATCTTGAACTTTTAAAACAAATCTATCAACCTAGATTGATACAATGAAGGCCAGTCTATCAGGACTAATATGGTATTTGTAAAAGCCTGCGAAAACCAGGTGTTGCTTTTGTTATTGAATATTTTCCGTATTAAATCAAAATGACCTGGATTTTTTTGGGAGGCGAACAGAAATGATTTTCTCTTTCTATTAATTGGCAATAATTATAAAATATTGTATGATTTATGATATTAGAACAAGCGATAATTTTATGGGAGTGTCAATTATATGGAACTGATTGATATTTATGACGAATTAGGGCAAAAATGTGGCAAGGCCGAAGAAAAATACGAAGCCCACAGAAAAGCGCTTATTCATAAAGGCGTTTGCGTATGGATTATTAACTCTAATGATGAGATACTGCTACAAACCCGCAGCAGTCATGTTATGTTCCCAAATATGATGGACATTTCCTTTTCAGGGCACATAAAAACCGGCGAAACACCTGTGGAAGCGGCTATACGGGAAGGGAAAGAAGAACTTGGCCTCGATTTGGAAATAGACAAACTCCAATATCTCTTTTCCTGTCGAGAGTCTTTGGAAGCCGACGGTTATTTTGAAAATGAAATAGACGATGTCTTCCTTTATAGAAAAGATATTCCTATAGATGAGTTCTCTTTCCGCGATAATGAAGTGAAAGAAGTATCGTCCGTGCCCCTTAAGCAATTCAAGGCAATGGTGGAGACACGCTCCCCTATGCTTATGCCATACAAAACACATTACAAGTTTTTACTGACAGCCTTGGGCAGATGGTAAGTTATCCTACTATATGGATTTGTTTCGTACTTACTCCGTTTAAATATCAGCTTGTCGGAAAGTAACGCTGCAAGGTCATGCTAATAATACAGATTTACAAGGAATAGCTCGATCGTAATAAAAACAAAACGTTTAAGGTTTATTGAAGGAAAGAATCTGAAATTGATTACAGGCTTACTTAAATATTCGGACAGTATTGTTTTAAACCATAGTGAGGGGATAATTATACTTGGATTGCATATTTATGACCTCTGGTCAAGGATTTAGGATAAGGTAAATCGCCGAAATGTCATTTTTTGTAAGCGGTGAATACACTACTCGGCAGCCCGCTACCTGTTCGCCGAAGCGTAGATACGCCGTATATCGTCGTAATCCAGCACCATGAAATTTCCTATGGTGCGGGTCTTACCGTAGGTACAGGTATCGGCGAGCCTGTTCAGCGCCTCGTCCGGTAAAACCCCGATGCCGAGCTGGCTGAAACAGCAAGGCATGCCAATTTCCCTGAAAAAGGAAACCGTTGCTCCAATGCCGGCTTCGGCACCTTCGACACCCCAGACGTTTTTTGCGTATCGCCTGAACCTGTCGGGATTTATGGGGAGCACATACCGGGACCAGCTCTCCCAAAGGGCGGAAAGGGTCGCCCCGTGCGCCTTGTCGTAAAGGGCACTGACAGCGTGCCCAAGCTGGTGGCACGCAAAATCCTTTGCTCCGCCAAGTCCGGTTAAGCCGTTATGGGAGACGGCGGCGGACCACATGATTTCGCTCATGGCGTCATAATCTGCGGGATTCTTCACAGCGCGCCCGCCGTTTCGGATGACGGTGCGCATAAGCCCCTCGGCAATTTCGTCGGTGAGATCATTGCCGGTCACCGAAGTGAAATACCGGTCCAGCGTATGCATCAGGGTATCCGTCACTCCGCAGGCGACCTGGTATGCCGGCAGCGTGGATGCCAGCGCAGGGTTCAGAACGGCAAAGGCAGGCCGGTTGAGCTGTGAGCTCAATCCCCGCTTTTCGCAGGTCTCTTCGTTGGTTATAACGGCAGAATCGCTCATTTCGCTGCCGGCGGCCGGTATCGTCACAACGGCGCCCACCGGAAGACTCTTCGTCAGCGGCGTTTTTAGCAGCCAGAAGTCCCATAGGTCGCAGCCCGGATTGGCCGCCCCGTGGGCGATTGCCTTTGCCGTGTCGATAACGCTGCCGCCGCCGACGCCGATAACCATATCCGCTTCCATGTCGACTGCCGTTTCAATCCCCTCCCGGACAAAGCCAAGGCGCGGATTTGGCCGCACCCCGCCGAGGAGACGGAAAACCAGGCCGGCTTCCTGAAAGCTACGGCAAAGCCTGTCCAGAAGCCCGCTTTTAACAGCGCTCCCACCTCCGTATACGACAAGCAGACGGCTGCCGCCGTGTCTTACGGCTGCTTCCGCGGTCTTTAGCTCCGCGTCTAGTCCGAATATAACCTCCGTGGGACAGTGATACGTGAAATCCTTCATAACCAATCCTTACCCGTCGTCAGTTCTTATGCTTATGATTGCCCGTAATAGGCATTTTTACCGTGCTTTCGCCAATAATGCCGGTCCAGCAGATAGTCCGGCACCGGTTCCGGCGTTCCCAGGCTTTCCGTCACATACGCCATGTGGGCGCAGTACTCCAAAACAGCGGCGTGATATACCGCGCTCTCGCAGCTTTTTCCCCAGGCAAAGGGGCCGTGATTTCGGACAAGACATGCCGGAACGGCGTCCGGGTCAAGGGCTCGGAATGTCTCGGCGATTACGAGCCCGGTGTTTTTTTCATAATCGGTGGCGATCTCATCCTCGGTCAGCGCCCTTGTGCAGGGGACTTCTCCCCGAAAGTAATCCGCGTGGGTCGTGCCGTAGGCCGGCAGGCTCCTGCCGGCCTGGGCGAAGGCGGTGGCGTATCTGCTGTGGGTATGCACAACGCCGCCGATATTGGGAAAAGCCCTGTAAAGCTCCAGGTGCGTCGGCGTGTCGCTGGAGGGCCTGAGCCCTCCCTCGACGACTCTGCCCTCCAGATCGGTCACAACCATGTCTGTGGGCTTCATTTTATCATAATCGACGCCGCTGGGTTTAATGACAACCAGTCCCGTCCCTCTGTCGATTGCACTGGCGTTTCCCCAGGTAAAAACCACAAGTCCCAGTTGGACAAGCTCAAGGTTGGCTTTGTATACGTGTTCTTTTAAATCTTCCAGCATATTTTGCCTCTCAATTAATTTTATATCGAATAACATTCCACGAATGCTTTTCCAGCTTTGCCTTCGTTCCCCTGGTACCGCCGGGCGACGGCACGACGTTTTCCGGCGCCTCCGCCGTGTTAACGGCCTTCAGATTGGCATGGTTCAATTGGATATGCTCGATCAGCGCCGGCTTTCCAAAAC
>JAAYOP010000112.1 GCA_012520295.1 Clostridiales bacterium
AAGGGAATCAGGCTCGGCAACCTGCTCTCCGTTGAGATATATTTCCTCGTACTCATTGAAATAAATTTGAAAATGAGGGGCAATAAACGGAAGGACAGCTTCCGAAATACCCTTGGCAAGAGCGTCTTTTTTATCCTTTGGCAGCCTGAGTGTTCGGATATCCATTATCGGCATAGTCTTTATTTCCTTTCTTATGATTTTGATCTGAGAATATATTAGCATATTATGTCCTTAGGTACAATTTATTCAATATGTTTTTACTGATTTTGCTTTTTTGTACACCAGTTTTGAACATCAATTTTGAACACATTATTTTTGTTTAAAAGCTCGCCTCTTACCTATACAATGTTCAAATTTTTGAACATTGCTTCGTAGGTTTAAGCAATCTGTTATAAAGCAATTCTTTATGACAATATCCTGGCAACTGCATTTTTAGCTTTCATATCAACACAAGAAAAGAGACTTTAGAATAATGTCCAATGCACAAATATGTTTTGCGAAACGAATTTGCAAAAAGAGCAAATTCATTCTTTGAAATCCGAAAATTGCTCCTATCTTTTTTTCCTTGATATCCTCAGCACCGTAAGTCCATAAAATATGACCGCCGTAAATATCAATATCCCAATGTTTACCAGCGACCGGACCGCTGTATCACCAAAATACAGCTTAACACCCATAAGTTTTTCAAAGGAAGCGACTGTATCCCCAGGAGCACCCGCAAATGTAATGCTTACAGGTACCTCCATCAGCACCTGCCTGAACAAGGAGGCCGCGTGAGTCACCGGAAACAGCCTTACAACCCACTGGACGGCTTCGGGCAGTTGCCCAATGGGAAGATATATGCCTGTCAGAAACCCAATCAATGTTCCAATAATTGTACTTGCGGTGGCAAAAGCATTAACGCTCTCAAAAAAGGTTACAACGAACAGGATCATCGCTGTATTGGTAAATGTACAAAGGAGTATAAGACCAAATACCTTGAGCAAAACAGGCAGACTCATAAACTGCCCGCCCCCAGCAACAATATATATCTGGGACAATATAAGGGCAATAAGACACATAATTACCCCAATTATGTATGCGCTGAGAGTATATCCGCCCATAATCTCCTTTCGTTTTATGGGTGATGAAGTAAAGTCCTTTGTGATTTTTTTTACCTTATCCTCCACCATGGTGCCAAAGGCCCCCATGGATGTGGTTACCGAGGTAACAGCCAGCAAACCGGCGGTAATCCAGCTGTCCATTAAAAAACGCACGCCTTGCATATCGCTGAAGCTGCTGATCCATACATCGCCCAGAAACAATGCGTATAGTCCGATAATAATGAAAACCGCAAGAAGCGAGAAGAAAACAGATGTTTTATCCCTGAAGAAGAGCAGGAGATTTCTCTTTGCAAATCCAATCATTCTCTTATCCCCTTTCCGGTAATCGATATGAAAGCGTCGTCCATCGTCCCGCTCAAAACCTCAAATCCGGTTATGTAACTGCGGCATTTTTCTATGATGGGCAGGGAAGCCATGGTGGACGCAACAGGAATAACAATCCTGTTTGCAGTCTGAGTGAATTCAAGCTTCATATTCCTCAGGATTTTTTTCACGTCGTCTAAATCCCTGCATACCAGTACCACCTTGTCCCTTGAGTATCTTTCCTTCAAATTGGCAGGGGTACCCTTGGCGGATATGCTGCCATTGTCAATAATGATAATATAGTCCGCCTCAGCTGCCTCTTCCATATAATGGGTGGTAAAAAAGACCGTCATTCCGGTTTTTCTTTGCAGTGAGTAAATGGTCTCCCAGACATTTTTCCTTGTCTGCGGGTCAAGCCCCGTAGTCGGCTCATCCAGAAACAACACTTTTGGAGTATTCAGAAGCGCCCTTGCAATATCACATCGCCTTCTCTGCCCGCCGGAAAGCTTTCCGTATCTGCGCTTGAGCAGGTCTTTTATCCCTGTGTTGCCCGTGGCGAATTCAATTGCATTTCTCAGCTTTTCGCCGCCCAGTCCGTAAAACCCGCCGCGAATCTTCAGGTTTTCCTCAACGGTGAGAAGATTGTCCAACAGCCCATCCTGAAAAACCACACCAATGGAGCTTCGAATCACATCATCATGCTTACCCAGAATATTCCCGTCAACTGTAACCGTGCCCTCATCCTGCGCCAAAAACGTGCATATTATGTCTATAATCGTTGATTTTCCGGCCCCGTTCGGTCCCAACAGCGCAAAAAGCTTGCCTCTTTCAACATAAAAATCCACACCTCTGACTGCGTGAACCTGCCCGTAAGACTTGTGAAGACCGCTGACCTCTATAATTTTGTCCATAGGCTCCTCTCCAGAACATAGCATTAATTCCATGCATTATATCACCACGGATGTGTAAATAAAAGCTAAATCAGATTAAATTTTCATTAAAACGGAAGAAAGAGGTGTCTGTATGTCTATTCCGCCTTTATTTCGGCGCCTTTCATAATCGGTGATAATAATCTGGTCCCCTCCCGATATGGTTACAAGGCAGGCTCCTGTACCAATGCTTGTCCCCGCATCTATCATATCCGCCCAGAGATCCACCGGCAATATCGGTCTTTTTAGATCCATGCGGTAATTATCGACAAATCTCTTCATACTTTCTCCGCCCGTAGGCCGAAGCTTTTCATTGCAGATCATGCACATAAAAGAAAAGCCCAGCTTTTCTGCCGGTATCAGAAAACTGTCATCTCGTATGGGACCGCCCCGGGACGAATACCTGGCAAAACAGCCACACAGACAGCCGCTTTGAATAAGCAATTTGGCAGCTTCCTGATTTTCTTTGCCGGGCTCGTCTTCCGGTTTTAAGAGCAGCATAACGTTTTTCAGCGAAATCGCCCGTGAAACAAGCCTTTCATTTATTGCGGGTGTATAGAGAAACATAAAAAAGGCGCAGCCCGGGAATGATGAAAGAATGCTCATAAGTTCATCAAAACCAGTATATTTCCTGTGGATATGGAACATGTAACAGTGGATACCCATATCCACTCCCTGCCGTATTATGTGGGCTATTGTATCCATTGCCGGATATGAGCCCCAGGACATATCGAAAAATATGGACCAGGGAATACCGTGGCCTTTTTCCTGTTTCAGTTTATTGATTTTTTCGGCGCCGACAGTAAACCCATTATATCCAAGGTTTATTCCAAACTCGGTAAGAACCCTTTGATCCGTGCGGAAAATCAAATCGGTAATGAGCTTATAATACGCGCTGTTTTTATCGCTAAGCTCCCTTGCCACAAGCTCAAGAATTTCCTTTTGCTTGCCGGAAGCCGATTTTTCCGCTATCTCGAGCAGTTTTTTTATGCCGCGCTCCGGGTCTTCCTTCATATTCCTCACAATTTTTGATACGGCGGCCCTGAGCATAGCTTCCGTCAGTCTGTTATGTCTCATATGTTACCTCCGAAAAAACTTTGCCTTTGATGTCTTCGGTTTATATGTTTGCATATCCCTTATTAAATGTTATATACTTATATGTACAAAATTACAACACCGGTTTTGGCAGGAGGCGCAAAATGGGCCAAAGCAGTACATGGATCGGGGTAATTCTCGCAGTCATCCTGATTTTTATAAATGGCGTTCTCGCTTCGGCGGAAATGGCTCTGGTGGGGCTAAATGAAACGAAGCTTAGAAAAAAGTCGGTGGAAGGTGATAAAAAAGCCGCGTTTCTTCTGCATATGAAGGAAAACCCCAGCGATTTTCTCTCAGCAGTGCAGGTGGGAATAACCCTGGCCGGACTTCTCTCCGGTGCTTTCGCTGCCGATAGCCTGGCTGAACCCATAGTAAAATGGATAGAGACACTTGGAGCAAGCAGGGCAATTGTGTCTGTGGCGGAGATTGGGGCCGTTGTATTTATAACCCTTCTTTTGACATATGCCATGCTGGTCTTTGGAGAGCTTGTGCCCAAGCGTATCGCCATGAAGGATCCGGAAAATACCGCAAGCCGTTCCATACCTCCTATATGGAAGCTCTCAATACTCACAAGGCCACTGGTCAAGCTTCTTTCCGCCTCCACAAACGGAATTCTGAAATTAATGGGCATCGACCCGAAGCAGCATGAAACGCCTATTACCGAGGAAGAGATTCTTCTGATGCTCAGGGAGGGATACAAGCAGGGTGCCATTGAGCAATCTGAGGTTGAAATTGTTTCTAATCTTTTCGAGTTTACGGACCTGAGCGCCGAGGATGCCATGACCCACCGGACCGAGATTAAAGCGGTAAGTCCGGAGGACAGCATTTCAGATGTGGTAAGCATGATGTCGAAGACCTCGTATAGTAAATTTCCTGTTATTGACGGATCTATGGACAAAATTATCGGAGTGGTATACAGCCAGGATATAGTCAAGCTTCTGCCCTTTGACGATAACGTTCCCCTTCCATCCGTAAGAGAGGTCATGCAAGCTCCCCATTTCGTTCACGAATCAAAGTCTCTTGTCGAAATATTCAATGAAATGAAGCTGGGCAAGAATCGCTTGACGGTAGTGGTGGATGAATACGGAGGAACTTCAGGAATAATAACTCTTACCGATATAATCGAAAAAATTGTTGGAACCATCGAAATGGATTATCTTACCGATATACACCAGAATGAGGATGGCAGCTACACAATGGACGGCACAATAGATATGGACGATGTCTGCGATTTTCTTGGCATCGCCATGGAGCCGGAGGAGCACGACACTTTGAGCGGATTTATCATACACGAGCTGGGCTATATACCCGAAAACGGACAAACGCCCACCATAGAATACGCAGGTTATTCTTTCAAGGCGGCAAAGATGCAGGGCGCTCTTATTAAGCTTGTCAATGTTAGGAAAATACCAAATAACCAATAAAGCCTATTCAATACTTTTAGATAATGTTGTTCTTTCGTTTTCACATGCAAAAGAGGTTGAAAATGGTGCTAAAATGGCAACGGCTTTATATTGACAAAACCAATGGCTTTATGATATCATAACTTGCGTTTCAAAGCCTTTGGAGAAGTACCCAAGAGGCCGAAGGGGCTCCCCTGCTAAGGGAGTAGTGCGTGATTAAGCGCAGCGAGGGTTCAAATCCCTCCTTCTCCGCCAAGGACTTATTACACTTTTGTGTAATAAGTCCTTTTGCTTTACTGTGTTGTCTTTTTTCCTGTTCTGAAAAGCCGGCCAGGTTTCCGACAAACCTATAGAAAACTTCGACACGCTGCGACGATGCTCTTTTGAAAGCGTCGTTTTTTTATATTTCTCACTTTTCATTTTTTACTGAATTACAGAACAATTCTTTCAATTGACTCTACTCCCTTAGTGTAAAATTATAATTGGCAAAAATAAAGGAGGAATAGCAAAACCTATTCCCCCTGCATGCGAAACCTGTTAAGATGAGTTTGTAAACCAACATAAAAACAAGGAGATGCATGCAAGATGA
>JAAYOP010000113.1 GCA_012520295.1 Clostridiales bacterium
GCAGATTAAAGAATAATTATGGGGATTACTGTTCCTTTCATTTGTTAACATCATTAATTTCAGCAAGCTTTTCTGAACAATTTCCCTTGTTATGAAACTTGCCAACGTTTACTTGACACATACATACGCATGTGAATTATTGCATAGCCTACATAACTGTGATATAATGACGCCAGATTATCGTTTATATTTTGTGGCGCCACCGCCTCTCCGAAAGGGGCAACCGGCGGCAATGCCATTATACCACAGAGGAAGAGGAGCAAGGGTATAATGGCTGAAGATCTGGCTTATACACACACACATATAATTAATATAAATATAAAAGTCAAGGAGACGCTTTATATGAATTTTTTACAGATAAAGTATTTTATTTCAGTGGCAGAGAATATGAGCTTTACAAAGGCGTCTCAATCTCTATATGTTTCCCAGTCGACAATAAGCAAGCAAATCGCTGCCCTGGAAGAATCTCTGGGCATCAATTTGTTTTACCGCTCCGGCCGGACGATAACTCTTTCGCCTGCCGGCGAATCTTTATACAAGGACTTTTTAAAAATAATCAAATCCCTAAATGAAGCGGTTAAAAAAGCAAAATCACTGGCCAGCGGGCTTTTTGGTCAGTTTAAGTTGGGAATACTTCAATTTGTTGATATAACCCGCATATTACCAGGGCTGATAAGGGACTTTCAAAATGATAATCCCAATATAATGCTTGACCTCGTGGTGACAAGGCCTCATGATTTGCAGAGAATGTTTCTGGACGGCGAACTGGATGCTGTCATACTTCTGTCCTTTGATGCAGAGGAAATCAGCGGATATCCTTCGATTTTAAAGCTGGATTTCCCAAAAGGCCCCCACAAACTGCTCTACCATCCGACTGAGGAAACAAAATCAAATCCAAACCTCAGCATAGATGACTTTAGAGACGAAACCTTTATTTTTCTGTCTACCGACGATCCGGACGACAGGGTTAATAAAAGGGAAAATGAGATATTGGAAGAGCTGAAAATAAAGCCAAAACGAATTTTATGGGTGGATTCCGTTGAATCGATCTTTATATATGTTGAAGAGGGATTGGGTGTAGCAATTGCCGGTCCTTCGATGCGTGTTATTGAAAATGAAAGACTGGCCTCCGTCCCGATTCCCGGAGAAAAGTCTATGACGGGGATCAGCTTTTGCTGGAAGTCCACAAATGCCAATCCCGCGCTTTCTATTTTTAAAGAGCATTTGGAAAAGAAGCTGCTGGAAACCAGCTTCTATAATTAGACATTTTGCAGTTAATCCTTTCCGTCAATATTTCCTCACGACAGATACTTTGACAAGCTGGAATTCCTTAGTATGTTATTTTTCATTGGTGGAAAACTACATAATAAAAATGGGGTTTTTTATGATTGGCTACAGAGGAAATGACAGGGCTTGCGCTATTGTGGGGATGGACGATCCCAATGCAATCAAAGGCGAAGCGGAGCCAGCTGTACGAGAAGCGCTTAAAAGGCTTATGATAAGCATTATAACCGACTGTAGCTGCAGTGAATTCATCAGTGGTATGCACAGGGGCGGAGAGCTTCTGGGAGCAGAGTTGGCAATAGAGCTGAAAAATGAACATAAAATAAAGCTCTGGGGCATCCTGTCCTCTGAAGAGCAGTGGGTGGAATGGACGGCAGCTGAGAAGGACCGGTTTTTTTCCCTGATGGAGAAAGCGGATTATGAATACAGGGTTTCCGACAGGCAAACCAATGAGAGTAGAATAAAACAGCTGAGGATTATTGAAGAGGAAGCCGGCATAATCATTGCTTTCAGGAGCAGGGAAAACAGGGAGATTAACGCCATGCTTGCCAGAGCAATAAAAAAAAGAAAGAAAGTTTATGCCTTTGATCCGGAAAATGCTGAAATATCATCGTTTCCCGAGCTTGTTTAATAAAAAGATAAAAACAAAGATAACGTCTGCCGAGTAATCCAATATCATTGATTGCTCGGCAGACGCTGTTTTTATCTATATTGTTTTTATCTATATCCAATTAAGTCGGGTAACCTTTGATTTTATGTATCTATGTATGCATAGCCGGATGTTTGTTTATATATCTGCTGCCCACAGCCCATGCAGGTTGCAGTATTCGTAAACGGTTATGGGCTCATCGCCTTCCACCAGAAAAACAGCTGAGGGCTCACCAGTGTGCTCCAGATCGGTGCGCAGGGTTTTGCTTCCCTGGGCAACCACAATCCAGGCAATGTGGTGCTCCGGAGTCATAGGATGCAGTTCAGAACCTACCGTAACAGTCAGCTTATTGCCGTCTCTGACGGCAACTGGAACATGCTTCTCCTTTGAAGCGTCAACCGTATTGACTGTTAATCTGGTCATTTCTTTATCACAGCATACAGGGGTTACACCGGAGCTTTCGATGATTTCTGCTATGTTTCCACAAACAGTGCATTTAAGAAAAATTCTGTCGTTCTTCATACTTGCCTCCTGTTGAGTATTGATAATAGAATTATACAATAGTTTCAATTAAATGTAAACAGTAATTATTATTAACAGAAAAATGTTTCTTTTTGTTCCCAAATTGTAACCTTTTGATTGACTTTACAGGAAAATATAAGTAAAATATAACATGCTTTTGAGTTGAATAAATTTATAGCCCTGTTCTCCCGTGAAATGGAGGTAAAAATGAAGCAGAGACTTTTCATATTCATAGGGGCATTTGTTCTGCTGATATGCCTGTTTACGATGAAGACACCGGCGCTGGCTGGTTCGGAGCCATCGGCTCCGGAGCCGCCTTACATATCAAATCTCCGGCTTTTGAAGACCGATAGCGGGGTTCCATATTTCTGTCTGGAGGTTCATATTCCACAGAGTGTAATGTGGCTTAATATGGCTCAAGACGTATCTGGATGGGTAGAACTGGAGACCGAGGGCATGGTGGATTCCATGGGCTGGGGTTCATCGGCAGGAGGCAGCGGAAGACTGGACGTATTCACCAATAATCCGGTGCCCTGTGAGCCGGGGAGTTTTTACTTGTATTTTGAGATACCAGAAAAGGATATGACCGAGGCTGATGTCAGTGAAAGATGCTATAGGTACAGACTTCGCTTTAAATACGTATATTCAGATGGACAGGGCGCTTTGCAGACCTTGACTTCTGAATGGTCAAACCAGCTGTGCAACCAATCCGAGAGCTATCTGGGAGCAAGTGCGTGGGCTGTGCCGGAGCTTGATATGGCAGCTGAATACGGCCTTATAACAAACGCAGTCAGGGGAAATATGGCCGGTGATATCACGCGGGGGGAGTTTGCGGAAATTGCCGTCAGACTCTATGAACAATGTGGGGGCAAAGCCGCCGGAGCAGGGGACCGAGCATTCGCCGACACCTCTGACCCCCAGGTGCTCAAAGCCTATAATCTGGGAATTGTAGAGGGCGTTGGGGAAAACAGGTATGCCCCGGATAAAATTATAAACAGGGTACAGATGGCTAAGATAATTTATAATACGCTAAAGAAGCTTCTGCCCGATATTGGGCCGACTGAGGGGGACCTGCTGCCGTTTGCCGATGAGGATGTAATTGGGCAATGGGCAAGGGATTATGTTTATTTTTGCAGCGAGGCCTCCCTGATAAATGGATACCAGGAAGGTGACTTAAGGCTGTTTAAGCCCCTTGATACGGCAAGCAGGCAATCGGCTGTTATTGTCTGCAAAAGGGCATATGAATACTATATGGAGTATGGGAGCTGACCCATGAACTTTTTAAAATCACAGCGCCGACAAGCAAGAAGCCTTGTCGGCGTTTTTTTAATGTTGTGAGTTCCTGGTATATTACTGAGCGGCACCGTGTTGGCGTACAGGCTCCATACTTGAAGGCATCTTATGCCTTCATAGCGTGCAGCCGCTTTATCGGGTTGGGGCGGCAGATGTGGGGCTGCAAATTTTAGTATCCTTTAGCAGAGGGTGAGAGATTATGGGGTTTAATTGGAGATGGCAAACCGGCAAATTTGGTTTTGTGTGATTACTATCTGTATAATGAACAAATTTGACAATAAAAAATAACGTGAAAAGAAAAAACGAATGGATTATTATTATAAAAAAAGTCGTTAAACGCAAATTTTTGAAACCTAAAATTATCTTTGGAAAATCAGAAAATTCGA
>JAAYOP010000114.1 GCA_012520295.1 Clostridiales bacterium
GTCCAACAGCTATGGAAAGCATTGAAAAGGTGCGTTAGACTTTTCAACGCTTCCCACAGCGCTACTACTACTTACCATTGACAGACTTCCTAAAAAAATGGACCATATGTTTGACAACCGCAGAAGCTTCAGCCGTACCCTGATTATCCCAACTGTTCGGAAAGATATGTGCCAACCCGGGACTGTATACGAGCCACCGTTTCCCGGGAAGTCTGATTTCCCTCAAAGAACGCCGCGGCTTCCTCAATAACTATCCTGAACTCGGGTGCCGTTATTTCAAAAGGACTTGAATATGGCTTCGTCATCAAGGGAATGGACGCGCCTTCTATAACATCCAGCAGTTCCACATAGTCTTCATAAAGAAACACTGCTTTTATACGCTCAGGTGAGTTTTTATAATTGTTATCAACATCCTCAACTGAAAAAAAGGAGGCGAGTATTCACAGGTAAGGTATGGGAGAACGCTCTCTTCCCCGTTTTCATACAGACCCCAGTATTCGCTGTAGAACTCTTCAATATGGGCTTCAAGCATTTTTCTATTCAGCGGAAAAACGGTCCCTTGAAATACATACCGCTGTCTGTTGCTTAGCAGGGACGCCAAAAACACCCACGCCTCTTCTTTGTGTTTGCACGACGAAGAAATCGATATGGGCATTTTGAGGCGGCATAACGCCGAAGCATCCGAACCCCAAGGCGCTCCGATCAGAATTATTTCCTCATCTGTGGAACAACTCTTTACAATGTCAAGGCTTTGCAGCATCGCCAGTTCCTTGTAACAGAGCATTGCTTCCTTTTCGCTCACCAATATCTCGGGCACAACAATATCATGGGACTGGAGCATGGGGGTTTTGGGAAATTTATTCGGCAGCGTGGCAAACAGCTCCAGTAAATCGATAAAGCTTTGATCGTCAAAGTTACATGTTTTTTTCTTGTAATCTATATAGTCCTTGTAAATATGGGTTGACATAAAAATCTCAAATGCTCTGGCCCTGTTTTCCCCATAGGCCAAAAAGACGGATTTGTTTCTGTCAAAGCCCTTCCAAATATCGAAAAGGCCTTCTATTGTCAGCCCCTCGACGTTTCCAAGTACCGACGAAAGACCGCAAAACGACACAAGGCTAAACTCCGGAGAAATCCAGTACAGTCCGCCGTCGTATTCCATCGCCTTGAGCGGCCCTGAAAAAAGGTCGGCTTTATCAACGACCGAAGACCTGTCGCCATCCTCAAGAAACTCATATAAATCAACAAAATAACCCTTGTCCGCAACTCTTTCGCAGGACAACCCGGTGACAAGCATAAGATCGGGCATGCTTCCCGAATTAACGGCGGTCGTAGCCTTTAAATACGAGCTGGGATCATCCGAGGGCCCGTAACTTGTTATTTCCACATTAATGCGCCTGCTGTTTCTGTTAAATTCCCTCACGTAGGATTTCAGGTAATCGTATATGTTGTAAAAGCCGCTCTCCCACTCCGATGGGTCATACAGCCCGAAAGTGAGAGTTATTTTGTTTTTTTCCGATGCTGCCTTCGGGTGTTTCTTTGCAGGAAGCAAGAAAAGAAAAACACAACACAGCCGGGATTAAAATAATCAGTTTATACCGTATACCGGACTTCATTTTTCACCTCCCAGGCCGGATATTTATATCACCTCAGATTGTCGAATACTACTCTGCCCTCCATAATAACAAGCCTTATATCCTTCGTGTTAGAGATATCCTCAAGAGGATTTGAACCAAGGAGAATAACATCCGCCATTTTGCCCGGCTCCAGGGAGCCAGTTTTGTCGTCCATTTGAAGAAGCTTTGCGTTTCCCAGGGTAGCTGCGCAAATGGCCTCCATGGGAGTAAACCCGGCCTCTACGAAGAACATAAGCTCATCGTGCACCCCTTCGCCGTGTCCCACAAGGGGTATGCCGCTGTCGCAGCCCACCGCCAGCGGCACTCCCGCGTCTTTCAGCTTTTTCACCGCGGCTTTGAGATCCTCCCAGACCGGTGCTGCGCCCTCCAGCTTATCGTCAAATCTCTGTATGGAGACCATTGTAGGCACTACGGTAACATTCCTGCTTTTCAGCAGCTCAATAAGCTCCAGGCTCAGCTGTGCTTTCCCGGCCCCCACCCCTATCATATGCTCTATGCAGTCGGCACCGCTCATGGCGGCTTCAAGCATTTCATCCGGATCATCCACATGAACCATCACGGGCTTGCCCAGCCGGTGGGCAGCCCTTATCACCCGCTCCAGGACCGACCGGGACAGGCGCGGCACGTAATTGGGATAGTCCATCTTATTTATATGCGCATAAAACACCTTTATCCAGTCCACGCCCATTTCACAGACGGCTTTGACCGCAGACTCAATATCCGTATCATCGTCTATTATTATACAGGCGTTCTTTTCTATTTCCTCGTCAGACATGAACACCGTATTCAAAGGGTGCCCACCCCGAGCCTGAAACATAGGGCCGGCGGCCAGAACTCTGGGGGATGTTATCTTCCCGTCCAGAACATCCTTTTTATACTCCAGAATGTCCGGCACAATATCTCCCGCGGTCCGTACGGTGAGAACACCCCAGCGCAGGCATGCCTCCCGGGCCTCGGAATAGTCGTATGTCTTCTCCCGTCTGCCCAGAGGCGGCCGCTCAAAAAAGCTGCTGCCGGAAAAGTGGGTATGGGCATCGGAAAGTGCCGGTATCGCAGTCATGCCCTTAGCGTTTATTACATCAATTCCCTCCGGTACCGGAATATCCGTGCCTGTTTTGGTTATTACACCATTATCAATGATAATAACGGCATTCTCAGTGGGCTGTCTCCCGGTCCCATCTATTAAATTGACATTTGTTATAGCCAGCATGTTTACCCTCCTATGGTTTTTTCAGCAAATAGTAATGTTAAAAAATTGACCTTAGTGTAAAATTATAATTGGCAAAAATAAAGGAGGAATAGCAAAACCTATTCCCCCTGCATGCGAAACCTGTTAAGATGAGTTTGTAAACCAACATAAAAACAAGGAGATGCATGCAAGA
>JAAYOP010000115.1 GCA_012520295.1 Clostridiales bacterium
TCTTGCATGCATCTCCTTGTTTTTATGTTGGTTTACAAACTCATCTTAACAGGTTTCGCATGCAGGGGGAATAGGTTTTGCTATTCCTCCTTTATTTTTGCCAATTATAATTTTACACTAAGGTCAAAACGAACCGGGCCACATATAATATAACAGCCTCTTATGAGGCGGGGTTTAACATATTTGACACATATGGGATTTGTGAATTAATGGAGGAGCAGGCCAGATGAAAAGCAAGTCACCCATTTCCATAAAAGCTCTGGAAGAAAAAAGAAAGGAGCTTTGGAGAGACAGCGGAAAAATTCTTCTGCAAGTGGATATAAGCTTTTTAAAACTTCACTGCAGCAAAGGTAAACCCGGATATGCGGGCGCGGCGCGTATAAACAGGTACTATCTTCATATGAACAATCAGATAATCCGCTATTGCAAAAAGCGGCTGCTTCCCAGGGCAATAAAAGCATATAAGTCGACCGCTGAGAGAGGCGAAGCCTTCAGGGAGATAAGAGTATTTGCCAAATCACATCTTACATACAACGAAAACGGAATTTTGAGCATTTATACGGATATAACTGAGAATTCGAAATATGGCAGTATTACCATACGTTTCGGAGACGTCTGGGACCTGAAAACCGGATGCCCCGTTCCCCTTTCCGCTTTTTTCCCCCATACAAGAAATTATAAGAAAAAAATCAAGGGCCTTATCATTTCCGAAGTAAGCAGACTCAGAGACAGAGGACTAGGTTCATACTTTGACAGGATTAAGAGAAACTGCTGTAAATATTTCTCATCGGATAATTTTTATTTGATCGATGATGGTCTTGTTGTATTCTATCAAATGTATACCATTGGACCAAAATCCGAAGGAGTGCCTTCCTTCACTTTGAAATGGAGTGAAAAAGGTCCCTGTAAGCCTCAATGAATGTTGTAAAAATCGCCTTATTATGCTATAATCCAATAATCTAATTTATGCTTGGTTTCTTTTGCTCCACTTTATTTGGGGACAAGCTTTTGCTTTATGTATTCCCGCAACGGGAAAGGAATGATAATGAATTGAAAACTATGTTTAGACGAGGATTTATTCCGGCTATATTAATTATGCTGGCTCTTATAATGTTCAGCTCCTGCCTGCGCAAAGAAGGAGAACCCCAAGACACGGCATCCCCTTCCCCGTCCACAGCGGAAACTGCCGCGCCCACCTCACCGCCCACAACGTCACCTCCTTCCGATCCCGTATCTGAAACGGAGAGCCCGGCCATACCTAAGACAGCGCCTCCGGAAACGCTGCCTCCGGAAACATTGCCTCCGGCAGAAACCCACCCCCCTTCCCATTCAGACGCAATTCTGACTGAGACAGAGGACATGGGCCAGGAGTATATTGATAAAATAATCTTCCTGGGCGACTCGACTACCTATGGAATGAAATACTACGGTGTGCTCTCCGAAGGGAAAAATACCAAACAGGTCTGGACTCCGGCCAGCGGAACCCTGACACTTTCAAACCAAAGCTTTGCTACAATTGTTTACCCTGTTACCGGTGAAGAAATCCCCATCAGGGATGCCGTAGCTCTTGAGAAGCCTGATATTATGGTTATAACCCTGGGGGTCAACGGTGTTTCCTTCATGGAAGAGGATTATTTTAAGTCAGAATATAAAATGCTTGTGGAGGATATCAAGGAGATAAGCCCCGATACAAAAATTATTCTCCAGTCAATTTTTCCCGTCGCCTCAAATTACGAATATCAGAGAGATATAAATAATACCAAGATTATCAACGCCAACAGCTGGATACTCGATGTGGCTGAGGAGACTGGCGTAAAGTATCTGGACACGATTTCAATTCTCCTGGGTGAGGACGGATTTTTACCCCAGGAATACCACAATGGAGACGGCCTCCACCTTAATGAAAGCAGCTTCAAGCTGGTGATTGACTATATAAGGACTCACGGCTACAAGTAACAGGTTTTACCTGCTCACTCAAAGCATGGAATGGAAGGTTAATATGAAAACTATAAGATTTATTATTCCGATTGTATTGTCAGCTTTGCTCCTTGCTTCATGCTCATCCAAAAACACAAATGTCAGGGATGACGTTGCTGTTTCCGATATAGCCGCGGCAGTGGACACCAGGCTTGAAGCCGAAAACTTTGCGTCCATGAATGAGAGCTATCTTAAAGGCGCCATGAAGCTGGACACCTCCCTTTTCAAGGAATATGAAGTGAAAATCAATGCCTTTGGCGCCAATATTGACGAGTACGGTATTTTCAAGGCTGCGGACAATACCGGAATCAAGGATGTGGAAAAAGCCGTGAGGGACTATCTTCAAATGAGACTTGATACCTGGATGGAAGAATATATGCCCGAAGAAAAGCCAAAACTGGAAGCCGCCGAGACTGTGACCATGGGCTCATATGTTATGTATGCTATCCTATCAGAGGAAAATAAAGCTAATGTATTTGAAGAGTTTAAATCCATGCTGACCCCCCCCGGTAAAACAGACATCGTAAATCTGTATTGCGTCAAAAATGCCACCCGAAGGATTAGCAATTTTATCATTTTAAGGTATATTTTTCATCTTCCGGTTAAGAATATCATTGACAGGAGTCATTATTTTACCGGGAGGTTTTTATTTTGAAAAGGAAAATCCTTTTTCGCATCTTCGTAGCGGTTTTGAGCATAACTCTGGCTGCGTCGCTGACGCCCGTAATCTGCGCTGTTCAGATTGAAAGCGTCAAGGTAACGGAAGAAGAGAATGCTCCAATGAATTACGCGCCCATCGCTGAAAATCTGAACTATACCACTTATAAAGGCGTGTCCATAAACGGAAACTTCCAGGCAGTGGATCCCGAGGGAGACATGCTGGGATTCAGGGTGGTTACACCGCCCAGGAAAGGAACCCTGCAGATATCCGAAGGCAGCTTTGTCTATATCCCCGCGGAAGGTAAAAAAGGCAAGGATTCTTTCACATATGTAGCCATTGATACGGCCGGTAATATTTCGGCTGAGGCCAAGGTCAACATTTTGATAGAAAAGCAATCCACAAAAATAACTTATTCGGATATGACCGGCAACGGTTCTCACTACTCGGCACTTCGACTGGCTGAAAAAGGTATCTTTGTCGGAGAAAAAATAGGTGATGGTTATTTCTTCAATCCTGACAGAGCCGTAACCAGGGGTGAATTCCTCACCATGTGCATTTCCCTGGCTGGAATTGAGCCTCTTGAGGATATAACCAAGACCGGCTTTGCCGATGATGAGGAAATGCCTCTGTGGGTAAAGCCCTATGTCTCAACCGCGCTGATGTCCGGTCTTGTCAAGGGTTATGAAACCCCGACAGGCGCCATTGTTTTTGACGCGGCTTCTCCGATTACGAATGCCGAGGCCGCCGTGCTGCTGGATAATGTTTTGGGTATTTCGGATGTGCATGTGTCAATGGTATCCGTTGAGCCCGCAGTCCCCGCCTGGGCTTCACAGGCTGCCCTAAATCTTAGCGCCTGCAACATCATAACACCAAATACAATCACCATGGAATCTGCTGGCACTTACCTGACCCGGGCGCAGGCGGCGAACATGCTGTCCCCCGCAATAGATTTCATTGAAGCTAAAAAGAGCAACTCCTCTCTTCTGAGCTGGGCCTGGTAGTATTCTCCCCCATTAAGAATAGCCCCGTCGGATATGGTTTTCCGCCGGGGCTATTCTTTAGTTTTTATTATATAAAACTGATATTTCAATTGTTATCAAAGAATGATATAATAAATATAAACGAGGATATTTTAAACAGTGTATACAGAAACTTCAGGAGGCAATCAGTTATGTATAAGCTTGATCCCATTACTCCCCGAGTTTCCGCAATGCGGGAAAAATACCGTAATACCAAGCCCGAGATATGCATAGCCCGCTACAAACTAATAACCGAGTTTTATATGCAGCATCCCGAGCTGGAGGGCATTTTAAAACGTGCGAAAAACTTCAAGCACATATGTGAAAACATACCCGTCCGCATAGATGAGGGCGAGGTTATTGTGGGTGCCCAGTCCGGAAAATACCGGGCCACCGCCATATATCCAGAAAACTCTGCAATATGGATAAAAGAAGAGTTTGAGAGCGGACTGGTTTCTACAAGGGATGTAGACCCATACATAATTTCCGAAGAAGACAGGGCCTATGTGCTTGATACTATTGACTTCTGGCTAAAAGAGTGCCTTAGCGGCAAAATCATGAACTTTATGCCGGAATATCTCAAGGAGCATGGCATGAACGGAGTCACCATGTATGGCCTGTTCGGAGATAACGGACAGCAGTGCGGTTCACCTGTGGGGCATTTTTGCGCCGGTTTCGAAAAAGCCCTCCAGGTAGGCTTCGGTGCCATAAGAGACGAGGCTCTTGCCAAGATGAGAAAGCTGGAGGAAGACGGGATTTTCGGTCAGAGCATCGACAGTTACAATTTTTATCGTGCTGTTTCCATTGTATGCGATGGCATGATAACCCTGACAAAGCGTTATGCGAAGCTTGCCAAGGAAAAAGCGGCTGTCGAAAAAGACCCCCAGCGGAAAAAAGAACTTCTTGAAATGGCCGACACCCTTAATTGGTGTATGGAAAAGCCCGCCCGCAGCTTCCACGATGCCGTGCAAACCATATTTCTCTATCAGACCTGTATGTGCCTGGACGCGTGTATGCACGGCATAAGCTTCGGAAGGGTGGACCAGTATCTGGGTAAGTACTATCAGGCGGATATTGCCGCAGGGCGCATAACTCACGAGCGTGCCCAGGAGATTCTCGACCTTTTCTACCTGAAGGTTGCGGAGATGAACAAGCTTTGGAGCTATGGAGCCACCAAGTCCGGCCCTGGCTACACCAGTGGCCAGCTTATGACTCTGGGCGGGGTGGACAAGGACGGAAATGACGCCACAAACGCTGTTACATATATGATGCTCCAATCTGCCGGCCGCCTTGTACTGCACGACCCTCCCCAGGCTCTTCGCATCCACAAGAATACACCCGATAAGCTATGGGAAGCGGCAATAGAAACAACGAAAATTGCCGGCGGCGTTCCCTCCTTTGAAAATGATGATGTTATCATTCCCGCCCTTATGTCCAGAGGGCTGTCCCTGGAGAGCGCCAGAAACTACTGCCTTATCGGCTGTGTGGAGCCCTCCGGCTGTGGTGACGAATGGCCTGCCTGCGGCGGCTCCGGCACGGAAAGCTATATGAACCTGGCAAACGCGGTCCTTCTTGCCATAAACGATGGATATTACAATGCTCCCTCTCTTGGCGGGAAAAATCCTCCCGTTCGTGGCGGTGTCCCCACAGGATACCTGTATGAAATGGAGACCTTTGACCAGGTTCTGGATGCCTTTAAAAAGCAGGTTGAGTTCTTCGTCAAGCTCCATGCCAGTTGCACAAACGCATTTGAATACCTGGCAAGACAGATACTCCCCCTGCCCGTAGCCTCCTGTACCATAGACGGATGTATGGAGAAGGGTATGGATGTCATGTATGGAGGCGCCCGCTACAATTCAACAGGTATTTCCGGTGTTGGCATTGGAAATGTGGCAGACAGCCTGTATATGATAAAGCATCTGTGCTTTGATACAAAAAAATGCACCACCAGAGAGCTGTATGATGCCCTTATTAATGACTGGAAGGGCTATGAGGAGCTGCAGAGGTATATTAAAAACCAGGCTCCAAGATACGGAAACGCCATAGCCGAGGTGGATAAGTTTGCCGGATGGGCCGCAGGAATATTCGCTGATGCCTGCAATTCCTGCACAGGACCAAGGGGACGCTTTTCGGCAGGGCTCTACCCTGTTACTACCAATGTCATATTCGGCCAGATGACCTCCGCCACGCCCGACGGGCGAAACTCAGGTACCCCCCTGGCCGACGGTATATCACCGGTCCAGCAGATGGATAGAAACGGCCCCACATCCGTACTCGTTTCGGTCTCCAACATTGATCAAAGCAAGTATCCCAACGGCACCCTGCTGAATATGAAATTCAGCCCCTCCTGCTTAAACGGTCAGGACGGGGTTGAGAAGCTGAAAAAGCTGATTCAGACGTATTTTGATATGGGTGGAATGGAGGTACAGATAAACGTCGTCTCCGCTGAGACCCTTAAGGATGCCCAGAAGAGACCGGAGCAGTACAAAAACCTGGTGGTTCGTGTTGCGGGTTTCTCCACGTATTTCGTGGAACTGCACGCGGACAGCCAAAACGACCTTATCAGCAGGACCGAGTTGGCTATTTAAAATTTAAGGCAACGATATAAAACTCAAAGGCTTCCGATAAACTGCTTCGGAAGCCTTTGTTATGCGTCTGCGGATTATTCCGTCATTTTTTGTTTTTTATTATTTCCAGCAGGGCTTCCATACTAAGCGCCGGAGTCGTCAGGACGGGGACCCGGAGATTTTCCAGAAACGGGAGCGCCCTGATTTGGGACATTTGAGACAGTACAATTGCATCGCACTCCTTCGCCAAGGCTTCGGCGCATTCGCAAACGAGCCTGTTGTGGGTCTCTGCATCCCCCCGGGCAAGAGCCTCAAACGCTCCCCCCGCCAGACGGATATCGGCCTTAGCCGTAGCTGGTTTTAAATTTTCAAGGACGGCTTTTACGCTCCTTAGAGTGGGCTCGAAGGTTACCACAACACCGATTTTTCATATAGACTGGCAACCCTTTCAAATGCCGCCGTGTCGGCGGCAACCAGGGGAACCTGGGAAAAGCTTTGCAGCATATCTGAAAAAGGCGAAAAGATTGTGCAGGAAAGCAATATCCCGTCGGCGCCATATTCATTTGCGCTGTGAATGTGCCCTGCCATGCGGCACAGGTTTGAGGGGGTTATCCTCCCCCCGCTTTCCTTTGCCATGAGGGACATGGATTCGTCCAGATAGTGAATTATCTCCACATCGGGATAATGCCGGGCAGCCGTCTGCTCCACCGGCGCAAGAGAAACGCGGGTAGCGCTTATAACTGCAACCTTTGTCATAAAAACACTCCTCTATGCGAGCTCTGCAGGCTTTTAACCTGTTCTTCCTCCGGCGTTACAAACAGGGTCTTGTAGTTTGTATAAATCACCATGCCGGGCTTTGCCCTCGGGGGTTTTTTTACATGCTTAACCTTCGTATAGTCCACAGGAACATTTTTTCCGTCTCTGGCCTTTGAAAAATACGCCGCCAGCATAGCCCCTTCCAAAAGGGTGTTATCATCCGGTTCCCTTGAGCGGATGATAACATGGGAGCCGTGTATTTTTTGTGCATGTAGCCATATCTCTTCTTTACCCGCTATTTTCAGAGTGAGAGCATCATTTTGAAGGTTGTTTTTTCCCACAAGTATCTCCGTGCCCGAGGATGAGACAAACCGCATCGGAGGAGATTTTTGGGGCTTTGTCTTTTTGCTGTTCCTTTTCTCCTTCAAATATCCTGCCGACACAAGCTCCTGCCTTATCTCATCCAGATCCCTCTCACCGCCGGCTCTGGATATCTCTTCCAGGACGCTTTCAAGGTAATCCAGCTCCATTTCGGCCGTTTTTATTTGCTCTTTCAAAATTGTTTCGGCGTTTTTTGCTTTACTATACAGCTTGTAATACCTTTCCGCATTCTGAGAAGGTCCTAGCTTTGGGTCCAGTTTAATTTCAATTTCCCTCTGATTTTCGGAATAAAAATTTACGGCCTTTAACACAGTCATGCCTCTTTGCATATTATGGAGATTGGCCTTTATTATATCTCCCATCTGCCTGTATTTTTCCCTGTCATAGGTTGCCTTCAACTCCTCTTTCCTGATTGTAAGCTTCCTGGCTGTTCTGTCCCGCAAATTCTTTATGTTTTTCAGCAGACTCTGGCTTCGCTGCCTTGTTCTCTCCCGCTTTTCCCTGAGGGTATAATAGCTGTCCAAAAGCTCCGAAAAGCTGCCGTATCGTTCGGCTGTGACCGCTCCCTTATACTGCTTAACCGGCAAAAAGGTTATGTCAAAAAGCTCGTCTCCCTTTAAAAGCATGAATGGCTGCATTTTCCTGCCCAGGACAAACTCTTTAAAGGTAAAAAAAGCGGTGGCGATGTCCTGATTTTCGGATTCTGAAATCCTGATGTCCTCCCTTCCGGCCACACTGTGAGCTATCTCCCTGCAAATCAGCGGAGATAGTGCCGTAAAAGTGTTCAGAAGCCAGGACTCCAGCTTCATTTCCCGTGGTGTGTCCTCAAGGAGCAGGGCAAACTCTTCCTCTGTCACAGCAAAAGGCTCCAGCTTGTTCTGGGGCGGCGGGAGCCTGTAAAACATGCCCGGAAGTACCTGTCTTGCCTCGGACATTTCCGCGTCCACCTTGCGCAGGCAATCAATAATTCTGCCATCCCTGCCGCACAGTATGAGGTTTGAGCGCTTCCCTATCATCTCCACGATAATACGCTTGCAGCCTGATGTGCCGATTTCATCGGAAGCGGCAAACTCCAGCTCGATAACCCTTTCAAGATGGGGCTGGTTTATTCCCATTATTCTTGCTCCGGTCAAGTGCTTTCGCAAAAGCATGCAGAACATAGGCGGAGTCTGCGGGTTTTCACTGGGCAGCTCCGTCAAATGAACCCTGGCACTGCCGACTCCCGCTGACAGAAGGAGCCGGACAGATTTGCCAGGCTTTCTCAGGGCGAATATAAACACATCCTTTTCAGGTTGCGTTATCCTGTCTACACGCATATCACATATACTTAAACTCAGCTCCTCTGTCAGAGCTGAGAGCAAAATTGCGTCAAGTGGCATTTTATTTCCCCATCATAATTTCAAACAGATTGGCTATTCTTTCATTTTCGCCCTTAAGATAGAGATATCCCATAAGAGCTTCCAGTCCGGTGGCGGAATGATATTCCGAAATATGGGCGTTTTTTGGTATTGAGTTGACCTTCGCATTACGCCCTCTTTTAAACACTCTCATTTCCTCATCGCTGAGAAAGCCAAGTATCTTTTTTGAAAATTCCGCCTGAGCGTGGGCGTTTACATAGCTCACTGCAGTCTTGTGCATATTTTCTGATGTCAGCGCCTTGTTTTTGCATGCCCATGTCCGTATAAGCAGCTCAAAAACTGCGTCACCCACATGAGCAAGGGCAAGGCTGCTCATACTGTCAATTTCTTCGTCTGAAATATCTGGCCTGATTAAATCTGTCATATCCTCTCCAGTGCCTCCGCAATATCGGAGATTATATCCTCCGCGTCCTCAATACCCACCGACAGTCTTATCATATCCTTGGTTACACCAGCGGCTATAAGCTCGGCTTCGCTCAGCTGTCTGTGGGTTGTTGCCGCGGGATGCAGAACACTGGTCCGCGCGTCTGCCACATGGGTGACTATGGCGGCCAGCCTGAGACCGGCCATGAATTTTTCCGCCGCCTCTATACCGCCCTTAAGGGAAAAGGTTACAACGCCGCAGGTCCCCTCCGGCATATACTTTTTGGCCAGATTATAATACTTGCTGCCCGGAAGGCCGCTGTAATTGACCTTTGAGACCTTTTCATGGTTGTTTAAAAACTCAGCCACAAGGCGGGCGTTTTCGCAGTGCTTTGGCATGCGCACATGCAGGCTCTCCAAACCGATATTGGTCAGAAAAGCGCTCATGGGTGACTGTATTGCCCCCAGGTCACGCATAAGCTGAGCCGTGGCCTTTGTTATATAGGCACCCTCCAAACCGAATTTCTCCGTATATATTACACCATGATAGCTTTCGTCCGGCATGGTGAGTCCGGGGAATTTATCCGGGTATTCAGTCCAGTCAAATTTCCCGCTGTCAACTATGGCTCCTCCTATGGATGTGGCATGCCCGTCCATATATTTTGATGTAGAATGGGTAACTATATCGGCCCCCCACTCAAAGGGTCTGCAGTTAATGGGCGTGGCAAAGGTATTGTCCACTATCAGGGGCACACCGTGCTCATGAGCGGCTTTTGCAAAGCGCTCAATGTCAAGTATCGTCAGAGACGGATTGGAAATGGTTTCCCCAAATACCGCCTTTGTGTTTGGCCTGAACGCCGCCTTTAGCGTATCATCATCACAGTCAGGGCTTACAAATGTAAACTCAATTCCCATCCTCTTCATTGTGACAGCAAACAGGTTATATGTGCCTCCGTATATTTCCGATGAACATACCACATGGTCCCCGCTGCCGCAAATATTGAAAACCGCTATAAAATTTGCCGCCTGTCCCGAGCCTGTGAGCATCGCTGCGGTGCCTCCCTCAAGGGCGCATATCTTCGCAGCCACATAATCACAGGTGGGATTTTGAATTCTTGAGTACAAATAGCCCTCTGATTCCAAATCAAAAAGCTTGCTCATTTTCCCGCTGCTGTCATACTTGAATGTTGTGCTGTGCACAATGGGTATTACCCTGGGCTCTCCGTTTTTTGGCGTGTAGCCTGCCTGCACGCATTTAGTATCCTTTTTATATTCCATTCGTACCACCTTTAACGCGATTAATAACCGCTAGTTTCCTAGTTTTAATATATTAATATAATGTCCGCTGAGCAAATGCGTTTTGCGAAACCCATTTATTAAAAGAACAAATTTGCTCGTTTCAGATACATTGATTAACTGCCTGAATGGATCTGGTTATACGCCGCAAATCCACTGTGCTGCATACGGGCATTAATATAGGATAATGGATTCGTCCTTTTCGATTTTCTCGCCAATCACATCTCCCTCAACCGATATAGTGATATAATCGGCGTTGCCGGTGTCGATTATCGCGGCCGCGAGAGCCTTCATTGCCAGGGGGACATTGAGGGTCTCTCCCTCCACACTGAATTCGGAACTTAGATCCAGATAGCACACACCATCCCTGGTGAATATCGAGTTGAGCCTTGTGCCCGCGGGAATTATTGAGAAATACCCGTATTTATTCTTTAGCGCAAGCATTGCCTCAACCGCGTTTTGCTCCATTGAGACAGTATAATTTGCTTTTACAATCACTGGAAGGGCCACAAGCTTATCCCTGTTAACAGCCATATACACGGTTAAAACCCTCTCTGTCATATCGGGATTGTTCTGCCATACGATATCCATGTCTCTGGTCAGGGGCTCATATAAACTCATAAGATAATACTTGTCAATTTTTTCACCTTCAACAAGAATCTGCACCGCTTCTATCCCTGTTATTTCGGTGATTGAGTTTACAATTGAATATATCGCAACTCTTTCCCCTGCCGCGGTCTCAGGCCTGTTTAGCAAAAACTCCTTTGACAAATTAACTATACATATGTTTTTCTTAACCTCAATTGACAGTATTTTAGTTCCCTTTGGAAGGGTTTCTCTAAGGTTGTCATTTTGAGGCCCGCGTACCAATTCGTCAATTACATATTCCACAAGCTGTCTGTTTTGGCCTATTGTCAGCAGATGCTTCTCCTTTTCCAGGAAGCTGCTGGCCGTATCGGCAAAATAGAGCGTAAGCTGCTTTTCATATTCGGTTTCTTCATAATTGGGAAGTATAATGTCCTCGGCGGTCAGCTCGCTTTCAAAAAGCGCATCCTCCACATAGATAGAAACGGCGTTTATATCCTCAAACCGGCATAAGGTAAGGACAAGACAGGCGTTTGCGACGGTTCTCTCAACGGGGCTCATACTCCTGTAGCTTTGACTTAGATTTACGGAAATGGTATCATCCTTCGGCTCATATGATAATATTTTCACATTATCAGGAAATGCCGAAATCATTACCTCCGAACCCGGGTTTTCCATCAGCTTTGCCAGCGCAATGTGCAGCTTATCCCTATCGCCGGAAACCGGAACATCCAGACTGCCTATCAGCTCGCCTTTGTTCCGGTTTTCATTCGTATAAGCATAGTAAACCTGCAGGTATCCCGATTTGTCCTCAGCGTTCCTTTTTCCGCACGCGCCGAAAAGGATAATCAGCAGCAGGACAATAATTCCAAGGGCTCTTTTCACTGTACCATCTCCCCCGGTGACAACTTATAGAGCGGAAAATCAACCTTAAACCTGGTGCCCTCATGTTCTCTTTTGGAAACGTTCACACTTCCGTTGTGTTTTCTTACCATGTCATAGACAATGGAAAGGCCAAGCCCACTGCCTCCTATTTCACTGCTGCGCGCCTTGTCCACCCTGTAGAATCTGTCAAAGATAAAGGGAAGCTCATCTTCCGGAATACCCACTCCCGTATCGTCTACAATCAGTCGCACTTTTTCTTCTTTTATAAAAAGAAGCACGGTAACCGAACCGTTTTCCCTGTTATACTTTATAGCGTTTTCAACCAAATTGAAAACCACCTGATAAATATCATCGGTGTTTGCCCATATTATGCAGCCCCCGGCAATCTTGGTTTCAAGGTTGACTCCCTTTTTCTCCGCCAGGGATTGAAGCAGCGTCTGAGCCTGCCTTACTACCTTCCCCATATCTATCGGCCCGTCATCGGTTTCGGCTTTGCTGTCTATCCGGGTCAGGTCCAGCAGCCTTTCGGTAATTCTGGTGAGCCTTTCCGCCTCTCTGCCGATATCATAAATAAACTCCCTGGCAGTCTCGTTATCTATGTTTTCATTTTGAACAATACTGTCTGTTAAAAGCCTGATTGCGGCAAGTGGTGTTTTCAGCTCATGGGAAGCGTCGGACACAAAGCGCTGTCTCATCTCCTCTGTTTTCTGCAGGCGCTTGACCAGGTTATTAAACTCACTGCCCAGCTCGGCAAGCTCATCCTTTCCATTTTCAGGCGCCCGGGAATCGTATTTACCCTTTCTGACGTTTTTTATGGCTTTTAATATTTCTCTTATCCTGCCGGTTAAAATCCTGGAGATGACGAGGGCCAGTCCCACTGTTATAAAGAGGGCAAAAACCGATATCTTCATCAGGTCGCTCTGCAGGGCCAACACAAGCCTTGCCTGCTCGGTTTCATAGTCATATATGTAAACCGCGCCCACTACCGTATTTTTGTTCATTATGGGAACCGCAGATCTGCTGATGAGAGCACCGTTTGAATATCTGGAAAAAAAAACATCCTTGCCGGACAGGGCTGTTCCAATCTCGTGGAAAAGAGCATACTTGCCCGTATTCCCCTCATTGTCAAAGCTGTCGTATACTATTTTCATATTGGAATCAGTGATAACCAGCCTGGTCATTTTCATATCATCCAAAAACTCCATAACCTTGGAGACCTCTTCCGGGTATAGTATCGTCCAGTCGGAGAGGGTTGATGATATAACCGACGTCTGGTTTTGCATGGATTCGTGCTTTGATTCAAACAGCATGTCCCTGAATCTGGCAATGGGATATGTGTTTATAAATATAAGAATGATAATAATTATGGCTATATAACTGGTGGCATATTTCAGCTGAACGCTGTATTTCAAATACATTCCTGACGGATTAATCTTTGAAATAATAGCCAACTCCCCATTTTGTCATTATCTTTTCAGGTTCGGCGGGGACTATTTCAAGCTTTTCTCTCAGCCTTCTGATGTGAACATCAACGGTCCGTATATCCCCCTGATACTCATATCCCCAGATTATCGAAAGCAGATTGTCCCTGCTGTATACCTTGCCCGGGTTTTTCATTAAAAGCTCTATAAGATCAAATTCTTTTGCCGTCAGCTCAACATTTTCCCCATTTTTTTGCGCTGTCCTTCGTTCCGTATCTATTTTTATATGACCGCTTGTTAAAACCGTCGAGCTGGCCTTTTGATCGCTGATGGCGGATCTGCGGAGCAGCACCCTTACTCTCGCCTTTAGTTCAAGAATATTAAAGGGCTTTGTTATATAGTCGTCCGCCCCGTATTCAAACCCTATAATCTTATCAGTATCCTCGCCCTTTGCCGTCAGCATGATAATCGGAACCTTTGAGAACTCCCTAATTCTCATACAGGCTTCCAGACCACTCAGCTTCGGCATCATAATGTCCATGATGATAAGGTCAATATCACCGTTTTTAGCTATCTCAACAGCCTCTTCACCGTCATAGGCAACATCAACCTTATATCCCTCGTTCTCAAGGTTAAATTTTATTCCCTTTACAAGCAGTTTTTCATCGTCTACAACAAGTATTCTCATTTTGCTCCTCCTGAATCCTTTCGATAGCTATCGTACCGTCATGTTATCTTTATTGCTTTCGTATACAGCCTTCCCGATCCCTTTTACATTCATAATCTCAAAGGTATGGCTAAAACCTCCGGTTTCTTCCCTGTATTCAATAATTCTCTCTGCAATAACAGGACCTACTCCCGTAAGCTCACAAAGCTCCGCCACAGTGGCAGTGTTTATATTAATCTTTTCTGCCGCCGGAACCGGACTTTCAGTAGTCATAATATGCTCGTTCGGAGACGGCGCCTTTTGGAGAGTTATATAAAAGCTGTCTTGTCGATAATGCCGTCCAAAATAGTAGCCGAGGATAAAAGCTGAGAATACAATGGTTAATCCAACTATAAAGAGCGGTCCCCTTTTTAGTTTCTGCAACTTTATAACCCCTTACATTTTTGATGCGGAACTAATATTGCAATTTTTCGCTTTATTTTGTTATAATTAAATTATATTCTTTTAAAAGCATTCGGGAAAATCTGGAATGTTTAATCGCGATCGAAGAAACTGTGCATACGGTACCATTATATGATATCTGATAATCAGGTTAATAATACCTAATATGTAGGTATTATATCACAAATACAGGAGATTTCTATGAAAAAAATAAATTTTCTATTTATATTGTCAATATTGTCGATATTCATTCTTTCAATAAACGCCGAAGCTGTTGAACCTATTGATATTGACGCTAAAGCCGCCCTTCTTGTCCATGCTGACACCGGTGAAATCTTCTATTCAAAAAACATTTATGATCAGGTGTATCCTGCCAGCACCACAAAAATAATGACTGCCTTACTGGTACTGGAGGCCTGTGAACGGGGCGAGGTTTCGCTGACCGATATGGTTGAGGCATCAGATACCTTTCAGGAGGGCCTCATTTGGGACGGCAGCACTCAAAACATACAGCCCGGAGAAATAATGAGTCTGGAGGACCTTTTATACTGCCTGATGGTTACATCAGCCAATGAAGCCTGCAATATTGTTGCCGAGCATGTGACCGGTGGGAGCATTTCCGATTTTGTGGAGCTTATGAACACCAGAGCTGCCCAGCTCGGCTGTACAGGTACGTCATTTACAAATACAAGCGGCATCCCCGACGAAAATCACTATACAACCGCATATGACGTATATCTGATTACCCGGGAGGCACTGAAACATCAGGAATTTTTAAAGCTATCCAATACTACATACAGAGAAGTTCCGGCAACGAATTTATCGGAGGCCAGGCATCTTAAGACAACAAACAGCCTTATTGTGCCTGACAGTGAAAAATACTACTATAAATACGCAAAGGGCATAAAAACCGGCAGTACAAATGCCGCCGGTTTTTGCCTTGTTTCCTCTGCCGAAAAAAACGGTATAAAACTCATTTCCATAGTGCTGGGAGCCCGGGCTGAGGAGCAGGAGGATAAGTCATACCTTATAAAGAGCTTTACCGAAAGCAAAAGGCTCTTTGAGTGGTTTTATAATAACTACAGCTATAAGGACATTCTTGGAACCGACGACCTGATAAAGCAGATACCTGTTGAGCTGGGAGAGGATGCCGACAGCGTTGTAGTTCGCTCCAATGAAAGCTTAAGCCTGATTTTGCCCAACGAAGTGACTCCGGATGATTTTTCCCGAAACATCGTAATTTTCAGTGAGGAGGAAAACGCTCCTCCTCTGCAGGCTCCGATTTATGAAGGCCAGGTATTGGGCGAGATTAGCCTTACATATTTGGACAGAACCTACGGCCCCTTCCAGCTTGTAGCCAACACCGATGTGGCTCTTTCCAAAATTGCCTTTATCAAAGCAAAAATATCAGAAACTCTCAGACAGCCAATTGCCAGAATAATCATAGTCGCCATCGTGCTTCTGATAGTGTTTTATATAATATTGATTATTCGCTATAATGCTATTCGGAAAAGGCGCAGGAAGGCTATGAACGACACTCGCAAATTCCAGCCGCGACCGATTGACAGGGATTTCCGTTAACAAAACACCATCTCAGTAAAGTTAAAGCAGGCTTTTCAGCCTGCTTTAATTATTGTGCAACTTTTGTATGGTTACGCTTCTTCGTTGAGGGCCTTGGCTTCTTCAATTATCTTTGCCTGGATATTCGCCGGAGTCTCTTCATATCGTTCAAATGTCATTGTAAATGAGCCTCTGCCCTGGGTCATTGAGCGAAGGTCAATGGCATAAGAGCTCATCTCGGCCATTGGCACCTCAGCCTCAACCTCCTGGATACCGTCTCCCACCGGGTTCATACCCAGAACTCTGCCCCGCCTCTTATTCAGGTCTCCGATTATATCACCCATATAGTTGTCCGGAATATATACCTTCAGTAAGCCTATGGGTTCCAGAATGACCGGAGATGCCTGAGGCAGACCGTTTCTATATGCCAGGTTTGCCGCCAGCTTAAAGGCCATTTCCGAAGAGTCAACATCATGATATGAGCCATCTACCAGTGTTGCCTTCAGGTACACAACGGGATAGCCCGCAAGAACACCCTTCTGCATGCTCTCCCTCAATCCTTTTTCAACCGCAGGATGGTAGTTTTTCGGGACACTGCCTCCGAATATCTTTTCCTCGAAAATCAGATCCTCCTGATCACCAGGTTCAAATTCAATCCAAACGTCTCCGTATTGGCCATGTCCGCCGGACTGCTTTTTATGCCTGCCCTGAACCTTGACCTTTTTGCGGATTTTTTCCCTGTAGGCAACCCTTGCCGGGCTCAGCTCCACCTCTACGCCGAATTTATTCTTAAGCTTGGAACACAGAACATCCAGATGGATATCGCCGGCTCCGGAAAGAATCAGCTGACGAGTTTCAACATTGTTTTCAAAGATAAAGGAAGGATCCTCTTCATTGAGTCTTGTAAGACCAGCCGATATTTTATCTTCCTGACCCTTCGTCTTCGGCGATATTGCCATAGTATAGCATGGTTGGTCGAACTTTATGCCGTCCAGCGTCACAGGATTCTTAGGATCACTCAAGGTATCTCCGGTTTTTGTATCACTCAGCTTTGAGACAGCTCCAATATCGCCACAGCAGATGGTTTTTACCTCGATGCTTTTCTTTCCCTGCATCACAAAGATATGGCCCATCTTTTCGTTGGAACCGGTTCTGCTGTTAACAAGCACCATGTCCGCGTCAAGCTTTCCGGAAAACACCTTAAAATACGAGAATTTTCCATATTGATCCGATTGGGTTTTGTATACCAGCAGGCTTGTGGAAGCGTCCTGAGAGGGCATAATCTCCACATCATTTCCTGATGCGTCCTTGCCTGTTTCAGGAAGGGCCTCGGCAGGAGAAGGCATAATGCTAACCACATTGTCAAGGAGAAGCTCCGTTCCATGTCCCGTAAATGCACTTCCGCACATTACCGGAACCAGAGAACGGGTTTTGAACCCTTCCTTTATTCCTCCGATAAGCTCTTCTTCGCTAAAGGGCTCCCCGGAAAAATACTTATCCATCAGCTCTTCCGATGTTTCAGCTACATTTTCTACCAGCACCGTATGCATTTCCTCAACGACAGACTCCATATCAGCCGGCAGCGGTATCTCAACAAGCTTGTTTTTATCCGTGGAATATGCCTGCTTGGTAATAAGGTCAACTACCCCCTCTACTTTGCCGTCCTTGTAGATGGGTATTGTCAAAGGACATACGATATGTCCGTATTTATCACGAAGCTCATTGTAGATGGCGGTAAAGTCGGCATTTTCCTCGTCAAGCTTGGAGATATAAAAGGCCACGGGAAGATTTCTTTCTTTTAAAATAGCCCAGACTTTTTCTGTTCCGACAGCAACGCCTCCCTTTGCCGCACAGACAATGATGCCGGTATCGGCTACTCTTGTTGCCTGATGTACTTCACCGTAGAAATCGAAATAACCCGGAGTATCAATAATATTAATCTTTGTTCCCTTATGCTCGCAATGCATCATTGAGGCGGATATTGTTATCTTCCGCTTAATCTCTTCTGAGTCATAATCCCCGACGGTATTGCCGTCATTGGTTTTGCCGAGCCTGTCAATTACGCCCGTAATATACAGCATGCTTTCGGCCAGGCTGGTTTTTCCCGAACCGCCGTGCCCCAGCAGACAAATATTACGAATCTTTTCTGTGGTATAGGTCATATTTTTCCTCTCCTTGTTATTGCAAATCAGCTCACTGCATATTCAGCTTAGCAATAATATTATTTAAAATTTAATCCCAGCAAAATGCTTGCCGGCACATATAATTACAGTTATTAATCAAATGAATATAATCCAGCTTATCAATTCCATATGTTTAGAAATTATACACTAATCTTTATAAAAATACAACGACTTTTTAATGCCTTATTCCAGCGCCGTTGAGCAGTAAAACGGGAAGCAGCCAAAACAGCATAAATGTCAGGGTGTTGGCCGGGGTTCCCGAAGCGAAAGCGCCATTATAGCATATAAAAAACATAAGTAAAAGACCAACAATAGCGCCAACAACCGATAAAACCACAGTTTTCCTGACCGTAGACATCAACTGCCGCCCGCTTCTTACTATCTCCACAAATTGGCCCAGCCCGTTTCTGCTCATAATGGCCGAAGGCTTTATATCCTGATTATCTGAATCTGAGGAAAGATAATATCTGGCTTCAAATGTGGGAAACTCAATTTCTTCAGTGGATATTTCAAATTTTGTTTTTACCATGGAAGGGGTGATGTTAAAATCCCTCACTGCAAACAAGGGCGTTATTTTAGAGTTAATAAGGGACACCAGAGCGTTTCTGACTGAATCCACGGGAGTATAATTTATGATAAAAACTCCGGAGAGCTCATTGTTTATTGCGATGAAAACCGCGCTTTTTATATCCAGAATGGTGCTCAGCCTTATCCCCATAAGGTTCATAAACGCCGCCGAGCCCACAAGCACCCTGTCTCCCTTTATATCTGCCCCTATACCGCCTCCTTCATAACAGGAAAACTCATCAACGCGATATATATTGCAGGCGTATTCCCTTAAAAGGTCTGAGAACAGCCCTGACAGTCCGGAGCCCGATGCAAGAATCATGCTGCCCGCGTAGGACACAACCTTATCCACCCTGTCATTTGAAAAAACCTTTATTCCGTTGAAAGACAGGGTGTTTTCCGGGAACAGATCGTTGTCCCTTACCACCATTCCTATGGCGTCGTCAATATCGCTTGCTCCGCTCCAGCCTGCGATAGCGGCTCCGCTTGCGGCAAGCCTTCTCGATATGAAGTTAAAGGGAAGATTAAATGCTATAAGAGATGAAAAAGAGGCCGATGCGGCCGTCATGGCGGCAAAAGAATGTATGAAATTCTGTGGCTGGTTTTTAAATACTGAGGATATCAGAGAAAATATGACGGAGGCTATTATAAGCATCGGAGCCATTCTGTCGTATGCTCTTTCTGCATAGTCGCTTTCCGCACACTTGGAAATAAAGCCTTTTGTGACGCCGTATTTCTTTGTCAGGACAATACCTTCATCAGTCTTTTCCCAGTCTGCGGATACTACAATCGGGAGTTTTAAGGAACGCAGGGTTATAAGGGTTTTTCTATATGCTGATTTGCTGAGTCTATACCCCCACATTGCTAACAGCACCGAAAAGGCCGCTACCGCGCAGAAGGGTAAGCCTCTGCTGTCGTCCCCCGTTATTATAATAAACATGGCATCGGCAATGGAAGCCAGGCTTGCCAACGTAACCAGAGATTCCGCACCCGCCCTGGCCCGGAACATGTCAAACAGTCCCGTAACAAAAACATCGATTCCCAAAAAGAGAACAACTATAAGTGTTGAGAGAAAGAAAAGGGAAAAGTATACGGGGTTATTTTGAAAAACCTCCGGAATGGAAAGATTATATTCCTGGGCAAAGGTAAAATAGGCCATTGCGGCGCAAATAATGAAAGCAAGCAGTGATCTGCGCCTAATGGATTTAATACCTGAGCCGTATAGTTTAAGGGCATCTTCTATGCTCAGCTCCGGCTCATCCTGCTCCTTATCAGCCGGCTCAACATCCTTTACCTTTTGCTGCTGGTCTTTTGTCTTTTTTCTTTCCTCAACTGCTTTTTGCCGCTGGGTCTCTAATTCAATAATCTCTTCAACCTCGCTGAGATTGTCTATTACAGAGGTTGGTCTTGCATATTTTCCAACTCCGAAGAACTCCTGCTCAATGTCGCTCATCGACATATATGAAGCCTGAAGCCCTTCTTTCTTTTTCTGCTCTTCCAGCAGTCTGCGCTGTTTTTTCTCAAGGAGGGCCAGCTGTTCTTTTCTTTTTTCAAATTCCTTTTGCGATTTATAGTCGCTTTTTTTCAGCTTCTCGGCCCTCTGCTTTTTTGAGGCCTTAACAACCTCGCCCTTTCTTGGCCTGCTTACGGTATCCTGCGCAGGCAACTGCTCCTCTTCGGAAGGTTTATCAGAAGATTCAAATTCCTTGTCTTCCCCTCTCTTTTTTCTGAATATTCTCCTTTTTTGGCGTTTATTCTCCGTGTCTGCGGTGCCTGACTCATCTTCTCTGTTTTGACCTTCCGTTGCCTTTTGCTCTTCGACGTTGGCTATTTCCTCCGGCTCCGGGGCTTTGTCTTGTTCACTTTTCTCCCCGGTTTTATCATCAGACTCGAAGCCCCCGGTCATCTCCCTGAGGATTTTCTCGGCCTGTCTGTCCAGCTCTTCCTTAGAGAGCTTTTTTTCGCCCATTATATAGGCACTGCTCTTATAGTCGGCAAGTATGGATTCCAGAGTGTACTCCTCTGCAACTTCCGCTTCATGATTCAATTTTTCACGGTCGTTGTCCATATTTAATCCCTCACAACATCAGAAAGCTGAAGCTGTTTATATATTTATCTTATTCGCTTCTTTGCCTGACAGCTTCATATATCAAAACGGCGGCTGCGGCTGATGCGTTTAAGGAGGACAGCCTCCCTTTCATAGGTATTGAGACCTTGAAATCACAGTTTTCCGCTACAAGCCGCCCCATCCCCTCGCCTTCGGAGCCAATTACAATCGCGGCGGCATCTTTAAAATCGGCATCCCAAAGCCGTGTTTCACCCTCTGCCGCCGCTCCAAAAATCCATATCCCGTGTTTTTTTAGTTCCTTTATCGCCGCGCTTATATTCGGCACCCTGGCAACCGGCATATGCTCCACCGCCCCGGCCGAGGTTTTTCTGACTATAGCCGTAATACCCGCGCTGCGGCGCTTTGGTATTATAATTCCATGGGCGCCCGCTGCCTCTCCTGTCCTTATTATCGCTCCCAGGTTATGGGGATCGGAAATTTCGTCACATATTATTACAAGAGGTTTCTCCTTCTTAGCCTCCGCGGCTTTTATTATATCGTCAACACTGGAATATTCATGGACAGCTACTAATGCTATTACCCCCTGGTGGGCTTTGGTTTTGCTCATATAGTCCAGCTTCCGCCTGTCCACCTCTGAAATGACGGCTCCGGCAGCTCTGGCCTTCGAAGCGATATATTTCAGGTTCTTTCCAGCTTCTCCTTTGGCGATATAGACCTTGTCTATTGACCTTCCGGCTTTCAAAGCCTCCAACAAGGCGTTTTTACCTTCTATTTGCCCCTCTTCAGGCCTGTTTTTTTCATCGGACACCAAGCTTCACCTTTACTTATGTTATCGTTGAGGATATTTACCGGAACAGGTAAATATTAAAGCAGTCTCATAGAGTTTTGATTCCTTAATCCACGGTGTCCGTTCCTCGGTACCGGACACCGTGGATTAAGGGAATGTCCCTGTTTCTATTTCATATATGACCTGAGTTTGTCCACCATATCCGTGCGCTCCCAGGGCAGATCCACATCTGTTCTTCCAAAGTGCCCATAAGCGGCGGTCTGCCTGTAAATCGGTCTTTTCAGTCCCAGGTAGGAGATTATTTTTGCAGGCCTCAAATCAAAGTTTTCAAGTATTATTTCCTTCAGTTTTTCATCGGAGTATATACCCGTTCCTTCGGTATTGACATGCACGGAAACAGGGCGCGCGACTCCAATTGCGTAGGCAACTTCTATTTCGCATCTTTTGGACAGCCCGGCAGCCACCACATTTTTTGCCATGTAGCGTGCCATATATGCCGCACTTCTATCCTGCTTTGTTGGATCCTTTCCGGAAAAAGCTCCACCTCCATGTCTGGCATAGCCTCCATAGGTGTCGGCAATTATTTTTCTGCCCGTAAGTCCCGAATCGCCTACCGGTCCGCCTGTTACAAACCTTCCTGTGGGATTGACATATATTTTTGTATCCTTGTCTATCAGCTCATTTGGAACAACTTCCAAAATCACCTTCTGCACTATTTCTTTTCTTAAATCCTCAAGCCCTATATCCGGATCATGCTGGGTCGACAACACAATTGCTTCACACCGCAGTACCTCTTTATTGGGTCCGTACTCTATGGAAACCTGGGCCTTCCCATCCGGTCTCACCCAGGGCAGAATTCCGGTTTTCCTTACCTCAGCCAGTCTCCAGGTTAGCTTGTGGGCCATTGAGATAGGAGCAGGCATAAGCTCCGGTGTTTCGTCGCACGCGAAGCCAAACATTATGCCCTGATCTCCGGCACCGATTAAATCATATGGGTCCTTGCCGTCACTTTTATATTCATAGGATTCATTTACACCCATGGCAATATCGGAACTCTGCTCGTCTATCGTTGTTAAAACCGAGCATGTCCTGTAATCGAAGCCATATTCCGGCTTTGTATAGCCGATTTCCTCAACGGTTTTTCTGACAACTGACGGTATATCAACATAACAATCGGCACTTATTTCTCCCATTACGAGAACAAGTCCGGTTGTTGTAATACATTCGCAGGCAACTCTTGCATCTGGATCCAGTGAAATAAAATTATCCAGAATGGCGTCCGATATCTGGTCGCACATTTTGTCCGGATGACCCTCTGTCACAGATTCGGATGTGAAAACTCTGTTAGTCATCTGTAGTCCTCCAATAAAAACACTGTATTAAAAAGCAAATTTCTGTCTAACCAAGTATATCATATGTTTTATACAACTTAAAGTATATTTTTCCCTTGTGTTGTTTACAAATGATTTGTAGACATTTCTGTAATTATAGTGTAGACTTGGATTAATATCAATCATTTAGGTGACTTTAAGCTGCTTCATGGAGGTTTCCTGTTGAAAACTATTAACCGTGCTATTGACCGCTTTTGTTATAGGCATCCCAACTTCGGCATCCCCAATCTGATGCTTTATATTATAATCGGAAATGTGATAGTTTTCCTGTTTTCCATGATGGATACAACAGGTCTTTTCCTTCAATATCTTCTGTTCTCACCTGACAAAATACTGAGCGGTCAGGTATGGAGGCTAATTACCTTTGTTTTTATTCCACCCTCCAGAAACCTGCTATATCTTGCCCTGTTCCTGTACTTCTATTATTTTATCGGCAGCACCCTGGAACGGCAGTGGGGTGCTGGCAGATTCACCATTTATTATTTTTCTGGCATCCTTCTCACTGTCATATACGGATTTGTTGTCGGGCTTCTGACAAACTCACTTAGCATGATATCCCTGAGTGCCGACTATATAAACCTTTCCTTGTTCTTTGCTTACGCCACACTCTTTCCAGACAACAGGGTTCTTTTATTTTTCATCATTCCCATAAAAATAAAGTGGCTGGCTCTGTTAAACGCTGCCTTTTTCATACTCCAGATTATTATTACCCCGTTCCCCCTGTCCCTTTTGCCTATCATGGCAGTGCTAAACTATCTTGTCTACTGCGGCGACACGCTGCTTTCATACGTGGGCGTCTATAAAAACAGGTTCTCGCCCCGCAGGATAAACTTTAAAATGGCAGTCAAAAACAGCAAAGCCGGCTCTTCCGGCAAAGCATATACACGCAAATGCGCCGTATGCGGAAAAACCGATACAGATTATCCTAACCTGGAATTTCGCTTTTGCTCCAGATGCGAGGGCTATCATTGCTTCTGCATTGACCATATAAATTCACATGTGCATTTTAAAGAATAGTGAAAACCTATAAGATGATTCGGCGGGCCGCATGGGGTTATGCGGCCCGCTTTTAATATATGGTTTTTATGATTTAAATTCCTCTAGCAGTGCTCTTATCTTGCCGGCAAGCTTAAGAAGCTCCTTGTTTGCCATATCCCTGCTCTTTTCTATGGCGGACATAAGCTCGTTCCCCGCTGCCATCAGGCTTATATATGCCTGGGAGCCCTTTACCTTCTTTTTGGGTACCGGTATGCCGTATTTCACCACATGCCCGGTAATGAGATTATATGACTGTTCCAAATCCGGTACCTCAGCCGGATAGCCCAGCTGTCTGAGGGATGCAGCAAACTTCTCGCTTGCCTCGGCCTCCCCGTGAACGACAAAAATCTGCCTGGGCTTTGAACCAATCTCTTTAACCCATCTGATAAGCCCGTTTTTGTCGGCATGGGATGACAGGCCTTTCAGTCTTACTATCTCGGCATTTACGGCAATCTCCTCACCAAACAGCCTGACCTTTTTAGCACCGTCCAGTATCAATCTTCCCAGTGTGCCCTGGGCCTGAAAGCCCACAAATACCACCGTGCACTCTTTTCGCCAGAGATTGTGCTTCAGATGATGTCTTATTCTTCCGGCTTCACACATTCCGCTGGCGGATATAATGACTTTCGGGGTCATATCTTCGTTGAGGGCTTTTGATTCCTCGGTTGTCTTTGATATTTTCAGGCCGTCAAACCTGAACATGGATTCACCGTTCATTATTATTCTTTTTGCTTCTTCATCTATGTAACCTTTGAGATTCCCGGAATATATGCTTGTTGCCTCACTGGCCAAAGGGCTGTCCACATACACTTCAAAATCGGGGTATGTTGTAACCAAGCCTTCCTGCTTTATTTCTCTAATATAATAAAGCAGTTCCTGAGTCCTGCCTACGGCAAAGGAAGGGAAAACAGCATTCCCGCCCCTCTTAAATGTCCTGTTGAGGATTTCCGCCAGTTCCTTCGTATATCTCTTATATGGCTCGTGCTCCCTGTCTCCATAGGTGCTCTCCATAACCACATAATCGGCCTGCCGGATGTACTGGGGATCCCGGATTATCGGGTGGTTGTAGTTTCCGATATCCCCGGAAAAAACGATTTTCCTGGTTTCTTCGTCCTCTTCCAGCCACAGTTCAACGGACGCAGAGCCCAGCAGATGACCTGCATCGGTAAAGCGGAGCTTTATTCCTTGAAAGGGCTCCATCACATCGCCGTAATCCATGACAACAATCTGCTCTACAATCCCCTCGGCATCTGCAATGGTGTATAAGGGCTCCACTATATCCCTTCCGGCTCTTTTACCCTTCTGATTTTTCCATCGGGCCTCCATCTCCTGTATGTAAGCGCTGTCGCGCAGCATAATTGAAAGCAGCTCCGCTGTCAGTCTGGTAGCATAAACCGCTCCCTTAAAGCCCAGCTTTTTAAGGAGCGGCAACCTGCCCGAATGGTCAATATGTGCATGGGTTACAACTACAAAGTCTGTTTCCGCGGGGTCAAAGGGCAGCTCATCGTTTCCCACGTCGTCTCTACCCTGCTTTAAACCACAGTCAACTATTATTTTTTTCCCATTGACCTCCAGCCCAAAGCAGCTTCCGGTAACCATTTTGGTACCGCCATAAAAAGTCAGTTTCATTTCTGCCTCCATTTACAGTCTCAATCTATATTTATCCAGAGCTATAGAGGAAGCCCGGCATTTTTTATCAGTCTGTAGGTAACCGTGCTTATTTCAGCCCTTAGAGCGGTGCCCTTTGGATCGAACACTCCTCCGGGCTTTCCCGTTATTATGCCGGCTCTCTGGGCAAGACTGACTGCCTCAACGGCGTAAGCTTCTATCTGTGCCTGGTCTGCAAACTCTTCACCTTCATTTATGCTGGGAAGGGTCACATCGGCATAATCGGCATATCTCATAATAAGCACCGCCATTTGCTCTCTGGTTATATTGTTGCCCGGGCCGAATTTTCCGTTTCCGTAGCCTGTAACAATCCCATTTTGCGATGCCCAGGATATGTATGGACCATACCAGCTGTCTGGTTCCACATCGGAAAACTCTATACCTGTATACTGTGATATATCAACCCCGGCAAGCCGTCCGAGAATTGTTACAAATGCTGCTCGCGTTACCGTACTTCCCGGCGCAAAAACCGAGTCCCCAACGCCGTTTACTATCCCATTTTCGGCAAGGAAGGTTATGTATTCATTGGCCCAATGATTGCTCGGAACATCAATAAACTGTAGATTCGGTGGTATTTCTCCGACTTCTTCATGTAAATAATAGCCGTCCACTAAACCTCTGGACTCTGAGTACATTCTAACCAGCGCAGATGTCCCCTCAGCGGCAAAATACCTGTGTTTTGGAGACAGGATTGTGCCTGAGTCTACGGGCCTGCCCAGAGTTGTGTCTATAACCTCTCCGCTGTTTATTACTATGTTTGCCGAGCCGGAGGTAAGAACAAAGGATGTGAACTGATCCATTTCCAGAAAACCGCCTTTTGAAAAGGTCAGCTCACCAAACCCACCAGAAAAGTCAAACTTTTCGGAGCCTGTATCAAAAAGAGTTTCCAATCTGGCCCTATACTCGTTGCTTATTTTTTTCAGCTCCATATCCAGCCTGTTCTCCGCCTGCACAAGTACAGAGGGCATGAATATATCCCTTATGTATGAGAGAGATACGAGAGGGTCCCCTGCCCCGCCGCCGGCGGCCAAAGCAAAGCCTGCGCACAGTAAAAGGGAAATAATCAGCAATAGAGCAATAAGCTTTTTCAAGTTAAACCTCCAGCGTTTTGGCTAAATTTTCAAACGCCTTTAAGCATATTAATATCTTCGACATATTGTGTCATATTATAGCATCCGGCGGCCACCATTTCAACCAAATGTTCAAGTTATAGCATATAATTATTTATCCACAGACAGTTTTGAAGCCTTCAGTTTTTTCATAATTAATGCCCACAATAAAATAGCGAAACAAACAGCAAAACAGGCGGTAATAACGTATATGAAGACCAGAGAAGCCATGGCAGCCCGCAGCGGCTCTACACTCATGACTGTAACAAGGTACAGGTCATCTTCTCCGGTTCGTGGATTAAAAAGCTGACGATATTTGGCATCAACACTCTTGTCAAGCTCCAGACTTCCAAAAACCAAATCCCGGTCATTGACAATATTATAATCAATTATTTTGTCGATGAGTTCGCAAAGACTTTTATATTTGAAGGCATTACCGTATTTACCTCCATCTGTTTTGTAATTGTAGATAAAGCCCAGATTTTGATACGCAGTTGTCAATGTAACTGTCTGTGTATCCTCCGGCACATCAGTATAGTCCGTAATCAGCGTATGCCATTTTTGGCTCTCCGGCGTGTTTTCGGCATCCATATACAAACCTTCGATTCTCTGCACAGTCATATATGTACCGTCCATGGTTCCTGTAAAACGCAGCTTTTTATACTGCTTCCAGGCATTAACACTCATAAGCTTATCCATTGTCGCCGCGCTTTCCCGGTTCCTCGCCAACTCATCCAGCGGAACTACAGCAAAACCAAGCTTGCTTCCGTCCTCACTAAAATACTGAAAATAAATACAATTGCATCTGCGTCCGATAATATTGCCCTCCCTGTCACATATGGCAGCGGCATATTGAAGGTCAAGGCTCTCAGCCTTTGGGGCAATCAGCCACCCAGGACGTCCCCTGTTCATTTGCGTATCAATGCTCGGCTTTGTTCTCAATTTGTTATACAAATGAAACTCAAAACTACCAGGTTCATCGATATCTACAGTTTGATTCATAATTAGGTGTGTGTTTTTATAGATATATTCACTGGCATTCTCCATGGCAATATAGGCGCCGTCCCTGATGCTGTAAGCCGTGGATACTGTGGCGAAAACCATACTAATCAGCCACGTCAATAAAACAGCGCATAAAATCACGGCAAGGAATATACCGGATATTTTTCTGTGATTCATTTCATTCCTCCAGTCTCTAAGTTGTTTTCAGGATTAACATAATCACATGGCGGCGAAAAAGTACAACAGCTACTCCGCGACTATTATACCACGGATATGTAATTTTTGTAACAATTGAAATATTCTTTCAAATGCTTATAATTCATGTCCTTTTCCGTAGCAATGGCACCTGTTCATGCATAGAAATGACTAAGCATATATCAGGCTGCTTATGCGCTTATCTTTGTCCTGCAGAAATATTTTAACTCTCGATTTAAGCGCAATAACCAAAGCAACAGAAATAAAGCTAATATGAAAGGATATTTCCCATGAACAGTTGTAAGCAATATTTTCTCGGTTCAAATTCCTGCACCGGCTTCTACTCTCTGTTTGAGAGCTTCACGGCGGAAGACTCAGTTGACAATTTATATATAATCAAGGGCGGACCGGGGTGCGGAAAATCCAGCTTTATGCGCTCCATTGCCTCCGCCCTCAAGGATGAAGGTTTGGATGTTGAATATATTTTATGTACCGGTGACATCAATTCCCTTGATGGAATATATATACCGGCGCTGAAGACAGCGTATTTGGACGGGACCGCCCCCCATGTGCTGGAACCCAGATACGCCGGCATACGTGAAGCCTATGTTAATATGGGCATATTCTATGACCCGGCGACTATCGCTCCGCAGTTTGAGGAGATAAAAGGATATACGGATTTATATAAAGAATATTATGAAAAAGCATATAACTGTCTTGAGGCAGCCGAGAAGTTTCAAAAGGGTATATATGATAAACTTTTTACGGAAAAAACCTTTTCTACAATAGCGCGCAGAACTCAGGGCATAATCACCAGAGAGCTGAAAAAAACAGGCCGTCCCAGGGGCAAGGCAAAATATCGGTTCATCAGCGCCATATGCTCAGAAGGATATATTTGCCGGTATGATACCGCATCCTCCTACTGTAAAAATCTCTACGTAATTGACAATGATTTCGGATTGGCTCCCCATCTTATAAATCCCGTATATCAGGCTGCTCTATCAAGGGGCTATGATGTTATTATATGCCCCTCACCCTTTATCCCGACAGTCACCGAGCATATACTTATCCCCGAGTTGTCCCTGGGCTTTGTAAGTTCCAGTAAAGCCGCTCCCTTTACTGCCCGGCAGTATAAGCATATCAGGCTCGACAGTCTGATTGACAGGGACGCCCTCCGAATAAACAGGAGATATTACAGGTCCCAGACGGCTCTCAGAAATGCCCTTATGGAAAAAGCGTATGAGTACTTAAAAAACGCAAACTCAATCCATGAGGAAATTGAAAGGATATATAATCCCGGCGTGGATTTTGCCGGAGTATACACACTGGCTGAAGCGCATATCAAATCCCTGCTGGCTATGAATAAGACTACCGGATAAAGTCAAATATCTCGTTCCAGTATCTTTCAGGCTCCCATGACGCGGACATGGCATGGCCTGCCCCCTCGATTATCAGAAGCCTTTTATCACACTCCGCCGCCATATACAGCTCAAAAGCCATATCCACAGGGACCACATCATCCCTGCTTCCATGAACAAATAATATTGGTGTTCTGCTGGCCTTAACCATTTTCACGGCTGAAGCGTCCTTCCAGCTATATCCCAGTTTTCTGACAGACCAGATGTTTCCCCCGTGCAGTAAAGGAAATACGGGAAAATCATAGAGCCGTTTGAGCTGGTATTCCAATATGTCCCAAACGGTGGTATATCCACAGTCTGCGATAATTGCCGAAACATTTTCAGGCAGTCTCTCCCCTGAAGCCATCATCACTGCCGAAGCACCCATTGAGATACCATGCAATACAATGTCTGCCTCAGGGTTTTCCGCTAAAATTAAATCTGTCCATTTGAGTATGTCCATTCTGTCAAGCCAGCCCATACCTACAATATTGCCCTGACTGTCACCATGGGCGCGAAGGTCGGGCATCAGGATACTGTAGCCCTTTTCATAATATTTTCGGGCATATTCCTGCATATACTCTTTACCCGTAGAATACCCATGGACCAACACTGCCCACTTATCTTCATCTCTTCTATACACCAGAGCCGAGAGCCTGAACCCCTCATCGGTATATACTGCTGTTTCCTCCGCTATAGCCGGCTCAAACCATATGGCGGGCTTTCCCTCATCAGAGACAACTTCGTGATTTGACATGGTGAGGGTATAATCAGAAATCAAGCCTTTTTTTCCTATTATATGTGAGATTTTGCTGAGTGAAATCGCGGTACAGACCAAAAACAGCATCAGCAACGATATTGCAAGCAACATGAAGGTCTTAATAAGGGTCTTTATTTTTCTGCGGCTTCCCCCGGCCCTGTATCTGCCCCTCATAGGTTTATCTCCTTAGGTCTTTCAGCTATTATTTTTTTATTTTAAACAGAATAATTCCAGACACCATTAATATAAGTCCCACGTACTTTTGCCATCCGAAGGGAACTTTTTCGCAATTGAACAGGCCTGTCGCATCAATTATTGCCGCAACCAGAAGCTGTGATACAAGGATAATTGAAATTGAAATTGTCGGGCTCAGATTTTTTATACCCAGCATGACTGTTATTGTTATAACCAGCCCCAGGACCCCTCCGAACATATATGCCTTATCGGTCTGCCACAGCATTCCATATCCGTTTTTGCCCATTATCAGCACCGCAGTCAGAGATAGCAAAAATGCCGTGCCCTGGACAAACAGGTTTGCCTCAAACAGACCGATTTTTTCTCCGAGACGCGTGTTCATTACCCCCTGAACACTCATAGCCATACCGGCTATTATGCTGAATATTATTCCGAGCATTATTTCTCTCCTTTTAGTCTATCAAATACCCTATTATCATTAACAGTAATTACATAAAAATACCATTACATGATAAATAAGCAGAAATCCTCACGCTGTCCCATGGGATTTCTGCTTATGATTCTCTTATCTGTTTACTTTAAATCTAAATAATCCCCAAATGCTCCAAAAGTATTTTTGTTCCTATGGCAATTAAAATAACTCCACCGGCTATCTCTGCTTTTGATCTGAAACCTTTTCCGCATTTACAGCCCAGCAAAACGCCAGCAAAGGAGATTACAAAAGTCACAGCCCCGATAATAAGGGCTGCGGTCAGGATGGGTGTTTTCAGGAAAGCTAAGGTGACCCCCACCGCCAGTGCATCTATACTGGTGGCAACCGCCAGGAAAAACATGTTTTTCATATCCAGCCTGTCCCCGTTGCACTCCTCGCCATTATTACCTTTGATAACATCCACGATCATTTTCCCGCCTAAAAAGCTGAGGAGTATAAAGGCAAACCAGTGGTCATAATCCAAAATGTATCTCTCAAACTGTTTTCCGAACAGCCAACCCAAAACCGGCATCAATGCCTGAAATCCTCCGAAAAAAGCCGCGACTATAAGCGCATTTACAAAGATTATCTTTCTCATGGACAGTCCTTTGCTGATTGAGGCGGCAAAGGCATCCATGGCAAGTGAAACTGATATTAAAAAAATCTCCGGTAACCCCATTACTGCATGTCCTTCCAATAATTGTTTAAGTTTGCTGTTTAGCCCTGGCAGCCAATGCTCATTTTTTATTTAGGTTTTCCAGCATGCCCATACCCTGGGTTATAAACTGCTTGGTCAAATCCGCCAATTTTCCCGGCGTTTCCTTCTGCTCGTTCAAAAGCCAGTAGCGTAAAATCCCCACACAGCCCGAAACTATAAACTGATAAAACATCTCCGGTACTCTTCTTTCCTTAATATTAAACATCCTCATCCAGCTTTCCACACAGTCGTCAAGCCCAATGTTCAGAAGACTCTGAATAAATTCCTGGTTGGCATTCTGTGTGAGCAGTACCGTGCAAAAATCCTGGTTCATAGCCAGATAGTCAAACAGCTCCAGGAAAATTGGGAGCATGTTCTCGGGGTCACCGATGGAGCCGGCCTCGGCTATTTTTTCAATAAACGCCATTATTTCTTCTTGCATTTCATTTTGGATTTTTTCAAACAAATCAAATACATCCATATAATGCAAATAAAACGTTCCCCTGTTTATATCGGCTGCGGCACAAAGCTCTTTGACGGTAATCTCATTGAGCTTTTTTTTCATCAGAAGCTTGAGCAGCTCAGTTCTAAGGGCCTTTCTCGTCTTCCTTACCCTTCGATCCAGCTTAACGGGGCGGACATGTTTTTCATTATGGCCTGTTTGTAACCTGTTGCCACTGCTTTTTTTGTCGTTCATAAAAAGTTCATCCTTTAATTAGACACTGTAATCTCATATGTTTAGTATTCAACAATCAGGGCTTTTCTGATTATTGCAACATCCTGCCAAGGTATATTACAATAATAACGTACAATAATCAACACAAGCACCAATAAATATTATATTTGGACATAGGGATTTCTAATATGACAAGGATAATCGATACTCTTTTAAAACATAAAAAAACAGTCATATATGTATTTCTGGTCGCCACTGTTATCACATTGCTGCTGTGGCCCGGAGTAGGGGTTAACTTTGACTTGGTTGAATATCTGCCAAAAAACGCTCCTTCAACCAAGGCTCTAAATGTTTTGCTGGATCAGTTTAAATCAGATATTCCCGGTCTCAGGCTATATGTTCCCAATATATCCGTCACCGAGGCTGGAGAGCTTAAGAAAAAGCTGATGGAGGCGGATTGCGTTGACGAGGTTTTATGGCTCGGCGATTTGATTAACATTAAAGAGCCCCTGGAAATGGCAGATGCCAATCTGGTAAACGAGTGGTACAGGGATGGGGGCGCGCTGTTCATGCTGGCCGTTAATGACGATTTAAAGGAAGCAGACACGATAAAGGAGCTTCGCTCCATAGCTGGCGATAATGCCGCTTTAGCCGGCGATGTTGCCGACCGGGCGGCGGCTCAGGAAGCGGTTACAAGGGAAGTAACCCGTATAATGGCCATAGCCATTCCAATTATACTGATTATACTTCTACTTACAACAAATTATTGGCTGTCCCCAGTTCTTTTCGCAATTGTTATAATCGTTTCGATAATTCTAAACATGGGTACGAATATAATATTCGGAAGAATAAGCTTTCTTAGCCAGACCATAGCACCCATACTTCAGCTGGCAGTATCCATGGATTACTCCATATTTCTGCTCAACTCCTTTGACCGCTATAAGGCCGCAGGCCATGAGGCAAAAAACGCCATGGCCCTGGCCGTCAAGGAAACAGCGACAACGATTATTTCCAGTGCTGCCACAACCTTTGCCGGTTTTATTGTGCTCTGCCTGATGAAATTCGGTATCGGGCCGGATTTGGGTTTTGTTTTGGCCAAGGGTATAGGGTTCAGCATGGTAACCACCCTGTTTCTTTTGCCGACAGCCGCCCTTGCCATGAACAGGGCCCTGGAAAGAACTGCCCACAGGCGGCTTTTGCCATCCTTCAAAGGTTTCGGAAGATTTGTCAGCAGAATTAAGCTCCCCATACTGATATTTGTTCTGATTATCATACTGCCATGTTACCTGGCCCAGCGCAGCAACAGCTTCACCTATGGCACTACGGGTGTGGGCGATGGCAGCCGATACGGCGAGGACGCGCTCCTGGTGGAAGAGAAATTCGGCACAGCATCCCAGCTGATTCTTCTTGTGCCCCGGGGAGAGATAAATAAGGAAATCCTCCTGACGGACAGACTGGAAAAACTGGAGAGAGTTCGCTCCGTTATGTCCTATGTAAGCACCGTCGGAGCTGAGATACCCATAGAATTCCTGTCAGATAGCCAGCTTTCTCAATTCTTGAGCGAGGATTACAGCAGGTTCATTATTTCCGTTTCCACTCCCTCGGAGGGGGAAGAAGCCTTCAGGCTGGTTCGTGAAATCAGGGAGCAGGCAGGCAGTCTCTACGGGGACAACTATCATTTTTGCGGTGTCTCCGCCAATAATCTGGATATAAAAGAGACTGTGGAAGCGGATAATCTTATCGTTTCAACTGCCGCAATAGTCGCTGTCGGAATAATACTGCTTATCACATTCCGCTCCCTCTCTCTTCCGCTGATACTGCTTGTGACAATCGAAGCCGCCATTTGGATAAACCTGTCATCCCCCTATTTCTTTTCCGACAATCCTATGCACTATATAGCCTATCTTATTGTAAATACAGTCCAATTGGGTGCCACCATAGACTACGCTATTCTTTTTACGGAGCACTATCTGGCCAACAGAGCCACTCTGGATAAAAAAGATTCCGTAATAAAATCGGTTTCGGAGACGACGCCCTCAATCCTGGTATCGGCCCTTATTCTGACCCTGGCGGGCATTTCTCTGAATATAGTATCTTCAAACTATATAGTGGCCGAATTCGGCACCGTCCTGTCACGAGGCGCTGTATTCTCCGCCCTTCTTGTGCTCACGCTGCTTCCCTCGCTCCTTGTGATATTTGATAGTATCATAAAAAAGACCACTTCAAGGAAAAAACTAGGAGGCCAAAAATGAAGTTAAAAGAGATTATATATATTATTACAATTGCCGTTATCTGCTCTATGCTGGTTCTTCCTGCCTTTGCCAATGAAGAGGTTATGAAGGATGAAACGGTTTATGCCAATCTCTCAAACAGCGGAGAGGCGCTGGGAGTATACGTGGTAAACGCATTTGAGCTGGGCAAAGACTCTGTCATAACCGATTATGGTGACTATGAAAAGATTATAAACCTGACAAACAGCGAAAAACTTGTCCCGGAAAATGGCAAAATAAGCATACGGGCCAAAAAGGGTGTGTTCCACTATCAGGGTAATCCTAAGACGTATGAGCTCCCCTGGAGCTTTACCTTTTCTTATATCCTTGATGGAGAAGAGGTGTCCCCTTCCCGGCTGGCAGGTAAATCCGGAAAACTGGAAATAGCCATTGACGTGAGGGGAAACGAAAATGCCCATCCTGTCTTCCATGAAAATTACACGGTTCAAATAAATGTGCCGCTGGATAGCCAGACATGCGCTCAAATATACGCCCCGGGGGCAACCATAAGCACAACGGGCAGTAAAAAGCAGCTCACCTATACAGTTCTGCCGGGTTCTGAAAAGGAATTCAGGTTTTCAGCCAATGTGACAAACTTTGAAATGGAGCCCATCACAATTGCCTGCATTCGAAGTGAAGTCAATCTGGATGTGGACTCCTTTGATATTTCTGACTTCACAGGTGACCTTTACAAGCTGGAAGAGGGTATCACCCAGCTTGATGACGGTATAAACGAAATAAAACAAACCATCGGTGACCTGAGCGGCGGATTTATGGAGTATTCCGCCGGAATCACAGAATTCGGCGACGGAATAAGCTCCCTGTATGACGGCGCCTCTTCACTGTCCTCGGGAGTCTCGGAGCTGCAGGCCGGCCTTTCCGAGCTCTCTGGGAAAGGCGCGGATTTGGTATACGGAGCAAAAGCCATGCTTGATTTTACATTTGACACTGCCAACTCCTCCCTTTCCCAGGTGTTTGAATCCTTTGGCATTGAAGCTCCCCAGCTGACACCAGAGACCTACGCCAGTGTAATCGACGGTGTGATTGCCGCCTATCCTCAGGCTGGGGGGGAGCTGGAAGTGCTCAAAACACAGCTTGAAGCGGCAGTCGGGTTTTATAACGGTGTTGTCGAGTACACCCAGGGAGTAAGCACAATTCACCAGGGAGCGGAAGCCCTGGGCCAGGGAGCCGTTATGCTAAAAGACGGGCTTTATGAGCTGAGCAGTTCCATTACTTCCATTACGAGTGGCGCTGGTGAGCTCAGCCTGGGCATGTATGCCCTGAGGGGCGGTTTTGAAGAGCTTGTGGCAGGAAGCGGCAGACTCAGAGCGGAGACCGGCGGCATTGAGGAGAAGGCAAAGGCTCAAATAGCTTTGTTCGTGGATGACATGACACAGAAGTATTCAGGGGAATTTAAGCCGGTATCCTTTGTCTCCGATAAAAACTCCAATATCAGAGCCGTGCAGTTTGTCTTTAAAACTCAGGGTATAGAAACGGAAAAGGCCGAAGCTGAAGCTCCGGTCGCAGCAGAGAAGCTCAACCTTTGGCAGCGGATTTTAAAGCTCTTCGGTATAAAATAGCAAAAGACGCTTGCTCAATAAGCTCAAGAGCCTCCGAGGATATCATTTTTCTGATAGCTTTTTAACCCTATTCGATTTCTCTATATCCCTTTCAATATGCCGGCTGACTGTTTCAAGGACAAAAAAAGCTGCCCCAAAACGGCGATTTAGGAGCGGTTAGTTACCAATAACCTCAAATGCTCTGCCCACATATGAGACTGGTTTATCGCCCGCCGTTTTGTGACAGCTAACGGTGAAGAATTTCGATTTTATTGATGGTTAAATATATTCTTTCAACTGCAACTGCAATCTGTCTGATATGAGCGCGATGAATTCGGAGTTGGTCGGCTTTCCTTTTATATTTGATACTGTATATCCGAAATATTTCTGCAGCACTTCCAAATCGCCCCTGTCCCATGCCACCTCAATGGCATGCCGAATGGCTCTTTCAACTCTGGATGCGGTGGTGTTGAATTTTTTTGCCACCTGGGGATAAAGAGCCTTTGTAACCGCATTTATCATTTCCATATCATTTACAGTTCGAATTATAGCGTCCCTCAGGTATTGATATCCCTTTATATGCGCAGGAACGCCGATCTCATGTATAACATCGGTAACCATGTTTTCAATTCTCTGCTCCAGCTTCTGGGCCTTGGTATCATTTATAAATGTTCCCTGTTGCCTCTTGAGCTGCGCAACCTGCCGCACTTTTATAAATAAATCATGCAAATCGCAAGGCTTTGAAATAAAATATCTTGCCCCAAGCATGGCCGCGTCAGCCACTACATGGTCATTCATAAAGGATGATATAATTATGACCGCCGGCTTATACCCGTCTGAATCTCCTATGGCTCTGAGTACTCCCAAGCCGTCCAGCCTGGGCAGCACAAGCTCGGCTATAAGTACATCGGGCTTTAGTTCGGCTATCATTTTCATTACTTCAGAACCATCGCCGGTAACACCGACGACCTCAATCCGGTCTTCATTTTTTGCCCTTTCAAGCAAGAGCGTTCTGAATTCTTCCCCGGGATCCGCTACGATAATTCTCACCGTGTTTTCCAAATTAACTCCTCCGTTTTTTCGAAATGTCATACACTTCAATATTCCACCTACGGTAAACTTATTATTGTTACAGCAATTATGACAACCTTAATAATTGCTGTCGCTTTACCCGAATGTGTTGTAAATAAATTACCATATATTTACACGAATTGCAAGAGGTTTGTGGAAAATTTTAGTAAATTTTACTCTATTCCAGATATAGAGATATTATAACAGCCGCCACCTTGTCTACCGGTGACGGCTGTTATAATATCCTGCGCAAATAACGCTCAAAAGCGGGCTATGCGGCTTTGTTTTTCCTGTCACAGCAAGCGTCCAGCATATTCTCTATGGATATGCCATATCCTCTTGTGGGGTCGTTTATAAACACATGAGTGACCGCCCCTATCAGCTTTCCGTTCTGTATAATGGGACTGCCGCTCATTCCCTGAACGATTCCTCCCGTTGCCTCAATAAGCCTGTCATCTCTGACAGTAATCATCATATCCCTGGCACTGGCTTCATTTGGGGGGTATATCCTGGAAATTTCTATTTTATACTCCTCCACCTCAGTGCCGCTGATATTTGATAATATGGTCGCATCCCCCGTCTTAATCTCAGAACGCCTTGCCACCGGAATCGGCTTTCCTTGATTGAGTTTTGCCGTTTTGTCAAAGGTCCCGAATATACCGTAGTTGGTGTTGGCATGAAGCTCTCCTATGCTGCAGAGCATATCAAAATCGCCCTTCAGCTCGCCTGGTTTTCCGGCAGTTCCCTTTTTGACGGACATGATATTGGATTTCATAATACAGCCTCTTCTGAGGGGAAGCATTGTTCCTGTGTCTATATCGTTTACACTGTGGCCAAGAGCGCCGAAGGTTTCGTTTTCAGGGTCATAAAAGGTTATTGTTCCTATTCCGGTTATGCCGTCCCTCAGCCATATTCCCAGCTCCGGTTTGCCATTCTGGTTTATAACCGGTTTTAAAGATAACTGACGCTCCTTACCGTCACGCAGTACCCGAAGGGTTATCTCTTTTTCGGCGTATTTTTCCATGGCTTCCCTGAAGTCTTCCATCGATTTTATTTTTTTGGAATTAAGCTGGGTTATAATATCCCCCGCCCGTATACCGGCCTGGGCCGCCGGCGCGGACTTGACCTCACCGTTATTTACATCGCTGAGCCCTACCACAATCACCCCGTCCGATTCCATTTTTATACCCACCGTATTCCCCATCGGTATTAAAAAATATTCCTTATCTGATTTTGCCGTTGCGGCAGAAATATTCTCTGTGCCCGGGAACCAAGCTACAGCGGCGGGCATATCTATGCCCGGCATAACAGGAATATATGAAAACAAAAAAATCAATACTATTACTGTTATTTGCTTAAAAGTTCTTTTTTTTATTTTTCCCTCCATATCGGCTTTCTCCTTTGAGAATTAAAAGCAATCATACAAATAATCGCAAGGATGTTTTTTCGATTCAACCACTATTAATATGCCGCTACACTGCTAAAAAACGCAGCTTATTCTATGACAATAAACTGTAGTTTTGGATTACCTGTATTTTATCAAGCTTTATTATTGCGGCTTATGCAGGGATGCAAGACTTTTCTTTTCCTCAAAAACCATGAACAACAAAAAAATATTTTCATAAAATGGAGTATTCAAAAGCCGCTATGCGGAGGATTGGAGGACAGTATGAAAACTCTACGGCTTGGCTCGGAAGGGCCGCAGGTTGAGATGCTTCAGCTGGCTCTTACCAGGGCGGGATTTCCGCCGGCAGGTGGAATCGACGGTGACTTCGGGTCGGGTACATACAATGCCCTCAGAAGCTTCCAAACAAGAAACTCTCTGGCTTCTGACGGCATCGCGGGACAACGGACATGGTCAAGACTCACTCCGTGGCTTACGGGTTATATCACAAGAACTGTCGTTCCCGGCGATACCTTTTACGGTCTTGCCGCCAGGTACAATACCACAATAAGGGCGATTGCCGCGGCTAATCCCAGCGCGGACCCGGGCAATCTGAGGCCCGGTACCAGACTCATCATCCCCCTTGCCTTTCCCGTTGTACCGACAAACATCAGCTATACATCTACCCTGATGGATTTTTTAATCAGAGGCCTCAGGGCAAGATATCCCTTCATAAAGACAGGCAGTATAGGAAACAGTGTGTTGGGAAAGCCGATATATAACATCGATATCGGTACCGGAGAAAACCAGGTTTTCTATAACGGTGCCCACCACTCCGATGAATGGATTACCTCCGTATTGCTTATGAAATTCCTGGAAAATTACGCCTTGGCCCTTTCGCTGGGCGGAACAATTTTTGAGTATGAGGCCTCTCGGCTATATAACGGTACAGTGCTCAGTATAGTACCTATGGTAAATCCAGACGGGTCTGGATTTCATTTGCATAAAAAACTCAGGAGCCGCTATGTCATGCGGCTCCTGTAAATATGAAAATCTTTTATTTAAATAGTCGCAGCAAAGCCGCCGTCCACCTTTATATCCGCGCCGTTCAGATAATCAGAAGCCCGGGAGGCAAGAAACACCGCGATGCCCATTAAGTCGGCCGGATGCCCCCAGCGACCACAGGATATCCTGTCATTTATCTTGTTATAAAACACCGGGTCCTCGCTAACAGCAAGGTTTACATCCGTTTTAAAAAAGCCGGGGCATATGGCGTTTGTCTGGATATTATATTTCCCCAACTCATTTGCGAAGGTTCTGGTTATCCCTATTATGCCGTGCTTTGCAGTGACATAGGAAGGACACTTTCTGTCTGAGGTATAGGAAAGAGCTGAGCCTATATTTATTATTTTCCCGCTTTTTTGCCGGATCATAACCTTTGACGCTTCCTTACTCAAATAGTAAACGGATTTCAGGTTAAGCTCAATAACCTTTGAAAACTCCTCATCGGGAAAGTTCTCAAAGTCTTCAAAATAGTTCATTGCGGCGTTATTAACCAGAATGTCGATTCTTCCATATCTTTTCACACATTCATCAACGACCCGGGTTATGTCCTCACGTATGCTCAAATCAGCTTTCAAAAACTCTATCCTGCGACCTTCTCCCTCAACAATACTCTTTACGGTGGCAGTATTGTCTGAAAAATGCGGGATAAAAAGATCCGCACCCGCTTTCGCGAAAGCCGTTGCATATCCCAGGCCCAGGTTTCTGGTAGCCCCCGTTACAATGGCTACTTTTCCCTTCAGGCTGAACCAATCCAGGGAAAAATCTCTGATATCCAAACCCATAATCCTCCAACGGCATAACAACTGTCATGCCGCGCCGCCTTTCACCGGCATGCGGCAGCCGTATTTTATAAATTATAAAACCTTTTACATTATTCTCCGGGAAAATCGTTGCATTTAATAAGTACCTTCGGATGCATTGCTGATATATGAGCCTCAAAGGCTTCCTGAGCTCTGTCCATTGAATAAACCGCAGCTGTGAAATCCTCCAGCTTCATTCTGGGCATTATCTGCATTGCCCTTGGATAGGCATAGGGAGCCACATACATCCCGGTTATCGTTATCTCCTTTGAGAAGAAGGCATTATAGAGATTGAGGGGCATTTCATACTCATTCGGGTACATGGCCGCATATATGAGCTTTCCGCCTCTGGCGGTAATCTCCGGCAGAGCTTCAACGGCATGGATGGAGCCTGAGCATTCAATCACCACGTCATAACCTCGATTACCGGTAATCCTCATTGCCTCCTCTACAACGCTCTGGGACTGGGGGGCAATAACATTTTCGGCCCCGTATTTCAATGCAAGCTCTCTTCTGGCAGCAACAGGCTCAATCAGAGTTAGATATGTGGCGCCCATCATTTTTATCCCCTGTAAAACCAGCAGTCCTATAGGCCCGCCTCCGCATATGGCAACCCTCTGGCCCAGCTTCATTTCCACCTTGTCCATGCACCGGACCGCTATGGAGACAGGCTCCAACAGACAACCCTCCTTGAGGCTTACATTGTCGGGCAGTTTATATACCTGGGATTCATGCCAGACAATATATTCGCTCATTCCCAGGTTTTTTGCTTCTCCGGCACTCTCGCAAAACTGCTGTTGGCCGTTCTGGCAGTAGTAGCAGGTCCCGCAAAACCTCAGAAAATTGCCCGCGACCCGGTCACCCACCTTTAAACCTTTCTGAGTTGCCTTGCTGCCCAGCTCAACAATAACTCCCGACAGCTCATGTCCAAGGCCGAAAGGGGGTTCCCAGCCGAATATGCCCTCTACCAGGTGTGGGTCAGAGCCGCATATGGAGCAGTAGGCAACCTTTATCCTCACATCCTCATCGCCCAGTGGCTGCATAGGGACATCCAGGACTTCTATCCTGCCCCTTTTTTCCTCATCCGGGTCCTTAAGGCTTCCGATTTTAACAACCGACACTGATTTCATATGTTTATACGCCCTCCATTTTATTTTTAAGCCGTTTTATTCCGGCGACGCGCATCCAACTGCTCAGAATCTTTAATAGTATTTTATCATTATATTGAATAATTGCAACGGATTTCAGCAGCTAGGGTTTCCGTGGGCTTCAGATTTATTCGGAGCCGGCTCCATGAATTTAAAACGGATTTCAATTGACTTGTCATTGCCGATATATATTCCCTCAACAAACCATATGAGAGCAGCTCTGTCAGGGGACTTCATATCCGCTGCCTTTATGAGCAGCTCTCTGAGCTCATTTCTGTTTGCTGCCAGGTTTGAGCTGTCCTCAAGGCGCTCCAGCTCGCACTCAAGCCTTCTTTGCTCATCCTGGGCCTGCCCATTCAGAGCTTCATAGTCGGCATACGATAATTTTTCACATACAAGGTCTGTGTAGAGCCTATATTTTACCCTGGCTATATCGCCGATCCTTCTTTTTAACTCTTTAATCCTTTTATTGCTTGAAGCATCAGGTCTGCAGGTCTGGCTTATAATCTTATCTATTTCACTGCCGGAAATCCTGCCCTTGAACAGCCTTTGGAGCCCTTCGAACACCGCCTCCTCAACCGCATCCTCCCTGATACAGTGCGAGGAGCAGGGGGCCGGCATATCTCCGACCTTTTTTCTTGACAAGCTGCAAATCAGGTATCTTCTTCCCTCCCCGTCCCTTTGGAATGTCATCTTGCTTCCACAGCTACCGCAGAATACAAGCCCCGTCAGAATATGTCCCTCTTTTTTTCTCTGCCTGCGGGACTTAACGGCCAGCAGCTCACCAGCTTTCTCAAAATCCTCCTGGGATATTATCGGCTCATGGGTATCTCGAACGGTTATCCACTGCTTCGGCGGCAGGATTATCTGCTTGTTGAGCTTTACACCAAGTTTCCTGCTCCTGTTCTGGGTAAGGTGGCCTGCGTAAGTGGGGTTTGTCAATATGCGCTTTATCATGGCTGCGTTCCAAATACCCTGGTTTTTTTGCCTGGAGGATATTCTGCCCGAGTACTGGGAAGGTGTCATAATCCTCTCCTCTGTCAGCCTGGCAGCTATATCTGAAACGGAGCAGCCGGACAGAAAGAGCCCGAATATCCTCCTGACAACGGGTGCCGTTTCCTCATTGACTATCAGCTTTCCTTTTATATCCGGATGCTTTTTATAGCCATAGGGAGCAAAGCTGCCGATAAACTCCCCGGCCAGTTTCTTATGAGTAAATACCGCCTTTACCTTGTCGGATATATCACGGGGATAAAAATCATTGAACACATACATAAAGGGAGCTGTTTTCTCCAACCCTCTGCCGGTGTCCACATTGTCATTTACAGCGATATACCTGATGTTTTTGCTTGGGAAATATTTTTCAATATACTCGCCCGTGCCTATGTAGTCCCTTCCCAGCCTTGAAAGGTCCTTTGTTATGACTATATCCAGCCTTCCCGCCTCTATGTCCCGCAGCATACGCTTGAAACCAGGACGATTGAAGTTGGTTCCGCTATACCCATCGTCCGAGTATATGTCATACACCCAAAACCCCTGTTCTGCAGCATAGGAGAGCAAAAACTCCTTCTGATTTTCAATGCTCTGAGAGCCGTCACCATCCTCTCTGGATATTCTCAAATACAGGGCCGCTCTGGCTCTCATAAGTGCATATACCTCTTTATTGCCGACTTTAAAAACTCGGCAAGTAATTCTTTGATGCTTTTATTCCCGGTAAATACATATATAACCCTATACCCGCGTTTCATGGATCAATCCCCTTTCCAAAGCATTGCATACTTCTGAATAAACATATGAAGTACCGCCGTATTTTATCCGGGTTTAATCCAGAGGGGGTAGATTTAGTGACGGGTGAGATTGAGGCCGGCAGTCCTCTGTATAACAGAGCCCAGGCCATGAACTATCCCCAGGTGCCCTTTCCACAGGGCTGGAGAGCAAATATTAACGGCGTGGACCTGAATTTGCAATATCCGGCAGGCTGGGACAGGGCAAGGGAGATAAAATTTGCCGCCGGCTTCACAGAGCCGGGCCCCAGGGATTATGTGGGGCCTTATCCCCTGTCGGAGCCGGAGAGCCGTGGGGTTTATGATTTTACCCGAAGCCGTGATTTTAATATGATTTTAGCCTATCATACTCAGGGTCAGGTTATTTTCTGGCGGTACCAGAACTATATGCCCCCCAATTCCCTCGCCATCGGCAGGAGACTGTCGGAGCTGAGCGGTTACAGCTTGGAAACAACTCCGGAGTACTCCGCTTTCGCAGGTTATAAGGATTGGTTCATTCAGGAATATAACCGCCCCGGATATACCATAGAGGCGGGTCTGGGTGTCAATCCCCTGCCCCTCAGCCAGTTTGACAGCATATACAGAGATAATATCGGGATACTCACATATTCCCTGCTGGCTACCAGATAAAATCATCTGTTCCGCCCTAAATCCCGACAACGCGAGAAAACCATGTTTTTACCATTAAAAATAAAAAAACATGGCCGCCGGAATGCAGCCATGTTCTTTATTTTAACTTATATGTCTTTATTCGGCAAAGTTCGTAGCGCACAGCTCCACCAATGTATCAACTGCCTCTTTTTCGTCAGGCCCTTCTCCTATTATTGTGAACTCCATTCCCTTTGTAATCCCCAGTGACAAAACACCCAAAAGGCTTTTCGCATTTACCCTCCGCTCATCCTTTTCAATCCAAATGTTGCTTTCAAATTCATTAGCCTTTTGAATGAAAAAGGTTGCCGGCCTGGCGTGGAGTCCCTCTTCATTATCGATATACGCCGGTTTTATATACACTGAAACACTCCCTTTCAAGCGTAGTGGTTATTGTTATCTTATGCCAACCATACTTTATCAAAATTAGCCCATATCGTCAATAGGAAAGACACCGCCGTACCATACTGTTTTTGACAGGTATGAGGACCTGTATCATTGCTTAAACTCCACAATTGTTACGCCGGCTTCTCCTTCCCCGTATCTTCCCAGTCTGAAGTTTTTGATATTTTTGTTTTTTCTGAGAGCTTTCTGAACGGCGTTGCGCAGAACACCGGTGCCCTTTCCGTGAATAATTGTGACCGTGTTGAGATTGGCCAGCATGGCATTGTCCAGAAAACGCTCCATCACTGTAACGGCTTCCTCGGAATTCATTCCTCTCAAATCAACTTCCGGACTGGCTTGAAGGCTTCTCAGCTTTGCTTCCGAACGCTCAATATACTTTTGCGTATCGCTTTTAACACCCTCTATTAACCGGACTTCGTCTTCCCTGGCGGTTATTTTCAAAATTCCCGCCTGTAATGTCAGAAGCCCGTCGCTGCCGATGGATATTATTTCAGCTCTTGTGCCGATTTTTCTGAGCTCTACGGTATCTCCTTCCTTCAACGGTCTTGAGGGAGACTCATCGGGCAAAGCTTCCTCCTGGGATATGCCGGCGTCATAAGTATTAAGCTTTCTCATCAATTCGGCCCTTGCCTCATTGACCCGCCTTATGTCCTCCTGTTCCGCCGCTTCCTTTTGCATCCGGGACAGCTCTTTAAAAACCTCCTCCGCGGTCCTTCTGGCATTTTGGATAATCTGCTCAGCCTCTCTCTTCGCAATTCTTTCAGCCTTTTCCTTCCTCTCCTCCAAATGCTTTCTTATTTCCTCGGATTTCCTTTTGTCCTCTTCAGCTTCAAGGAAAAGCCGCCTTGCCTTCAGCTGATCTGCCTCCATTTCCTTTCTTTGCTTTTGGAGCAGGGCAAGGACTTCCTCGAAGTCCGCGCTGCCACTGTCCAGCCGCTTTCTCGCGTCCTCTATAATGCTCTCGCTGAGGCCAAGCCGCCTGGATATTTCAAAGGCGTTGGATTTTCCCGGTATCCCCATGAGGAGCCTGTATGTGGGTCTCAGGGTTTCCACATCAAATTCGCAGGAGGCATTGAGAACCCCTTTCGCACTTGTGGCATATATTTTAAGCTCTGCATAGTGGGTAGTTGCCGCCACCATAGCTCCTTTGTTTCTGGCGTGTTCAATAATAGATATGGCCAGCGCAGCGCCCTCCACCGGATCGGTGCCTGCGCCAATCTCGTCAAAGAGCAAAAGGGTGTTCGCTCCGGCCTCCTCAAGTATTCCCACTATGTTTTTCATATGGGATGAAAATGTGGAAAGGGATTGCTCTATGCTCTGCTCGTCACCTATATCCGCAAGAATTTTTTCAAATATGGGAACGCTGCTCCCGTGATCAGCCGGTATGTGAAGACCGCAAAGAGTCATTGCACACAGTAAGCCGAGAGTTTTAAGGCTCACGGTCTTTCCGCCTGTATTTGGGCCGGTAATGATAAGACATTCATATCCGTCTCCGATGGATATATCAATTGGTACCACCTCGGAAACTGGGAGCAGGGGGTGCCTGGCCCGCCTCAAAATCACCTTCGTATCCTCCGCCAACTCCGGCTCGGTGCATTTGAGTTTGTAGGACAGCTTTGCCTTGGCAAAAATAACGTCCAGTTCGGTTAAAAGGGAAAAATTGAGTTTAATATCCTCGGCAAAAGAGGCTGCCTCCGAAGAGAGCTCCGCCAAAATTCGCTCTATCTCCTTTTTTTCTTTTGCCTGCAGTTCCTTTATCTCATTGTTTGCCTCGACTACCTGCATAGGCTCTATGAAAAGCGTGGCGCCGCTGGCGGAAATATCGTGCACAAGTCCCGGTATCGCTCCCTTATGCTCTGCTCTGACGGGAATCACATGCCTGTCAGCCCGCATGGTTATAATGGGTTCCTGCAGAGCTTTCTGATATGAGGAGGAGGTAATAAACTTCTGCAGGATATCACGAACCTTTGCTCCGGCCACTCTGATGAGCCTTCTTATGTTCGCAAGCTCCGCGCTGGCAGAATCGGCAATTTCATCCTCCACCGGGATTGAGTTTGTTATTTTTTCCTCCAGGTATTTGTTGGGGTGCAGGGATGTAAAATACCTTTCAAGGAGCTTCCCGTCATAATCGGCGTAATATGACCTGAGTTGCCTGGCTGATTTGAGTACCTGAGCTATGCGCAGGAGTTCTTTTGTGTTCAGTATTCCCCCCAGCTTTGCCCTGTTCAGAGACGCCTCCACATCCATAATCCCTGAAAAAGGAGGCGAGCCTTTCAGCGCTATTAATTCTTTTGCCTCACTTGTCTCTCCAAGCCTGGTCTCCACCTGAAAACGGTCATTGGAGGGCAGAAGCTCCATTGCCCTTTCTTTGGCATATTCCCCCACAGCCTCCCCGGCCAGCATTTTCAGCACCGATGAGAGCTCCAGGGTTTTTAATGACTTTTTATATAATTCCATCTTTATAATCACCTGTGGGATTGGGATACAAAGCCCTTGAATAAAAAATATGTATCACTGCTCAATCCCTCCTGCTATTTTTTTATAAAACTCGAGTATTCTGAAGCTCCTTTCAAGCTGTACCTCCACATATTGCTCTGTGGCTGCAGACAATCTTTTCAGGGCTTCTTCCTTTAGTGTAAAGGAAAAATATCTTTCGTTGTCAGCTTTTGTGATAAAGCGCATTGCAGCCAGAGACGACAGGCATAGCTCAATTCCCATACGTCCGCTTTCGGTAGCGCATTCAGAGCATATCAGCCCTCCGCCATAAGCATCCAGCATGGGCACGGGCATCTCCTTTTGGCCGCACTGGACACAGGAATCCAGCATTGGCGCATAGCCGGCAAGACACATCAGGCGCAACTCAAAAGCCGCCTTTACCAGCGTGTCGACTTTTTTGCCCTGGCTGAGTGTATACAGGCTGTTTAGCCCCAGGCGCAGAATATCAATATTCGGATTATCCTCATCGGATACGGTTTCAAGGAGCTGGGCAACGTATTGTCCTAATGTAAACCTGCCCAGATCATTGCGCAGGCCTTCAAAAAGCTCAATTGAACTGCCCTCATTTAAATACCAGCGGCCACCTCTCCCAAAAAGCGTGAACTCAGAGAAAGCCAGCAGCTGGGCAGCTGCGGCAATTTTACTGCCTTTGCGCCTGGCACCCCTGGCTGATATAGTGAGTTTTCCATCGCTTTCGGTCAGAACCGTCAGTATTTTGCTGCTGTCTCTGTAGCTGACCTCTCTGAGTACAAGCCCCCTTGTGGTTTTATACATTAAATCTCCTACCCGTAATACCCGAAGTTTTTAAGCATTCCGCTTTTATCACGCCAGTTTTCCCTGACCTTTACCCAGGTCTGCAAAAACACCTTGGTGCCCATAAACCTCTCTATGTCTTTTCTCGCCAGCTCACCGATTTTTTTAATCATGGTCCCATTTTTGCCTATAATAATCCTCTTATGACTTTGCTTTTCACAGAAAATTGTCACATCAATATCAATGATTTCATTGTCCTGGCGCTCTGAAAACCTTGTAACCTCTACGGCCGTACCGTGGGGGATCTCATGCTCCAGGCAAATAAGCAGCTTTTCTCTGACCATTTCGGCAACTATCTGCCTTTCCGGCTGATCGGTTATCATGTCCTCCGGAAAAAGGGCAGGTCCCTCGATTGCGTATGAGTCCAGTATATCCAAAAGCTGCTCCACCCCGTCACCTGACAGGGCGGAAATGGGAATAATATGCTCAAAAGCATGATGCTTTGAATAGGTTTCAATTATACCCAGAAGCTCCGACTTTTCCGTGGTGTCGATTTTATTGATAATTAAAACAGAGGGCAGGCCGCTTTTTTTAATATGCTCAATCAGATGCTCCTCGGGCCCCCCTATATTGTTATAAGGCTCAACCATCAATACAATGGCATCAACGCCGGCCATACTTTCCCTCACGGTGTTTACCATATAGCGGCCAAGAAGGGAACGGGGTTTATGAAATCCTGGCGTGTCCACGAAAACAAGCTGGGTGTCCCCCCTGTTTAATATGGCGTAAATCCTCTTTCTTGTGGTCTGGGGCTTGTTTGTGACAATGGATACCTTCTCCCCTACAAACCTGTTTACCAGAGTTGATTTTCCCACATTCGGCCTTCCCGTAATTGCTATTATTGCCGATTTGTTTATCTCCATAATGACTACCTTCATTCTTTTTAGTCTATTGAGCCCAAGCCAAGGCTTTTCATAATCTCCTTTTCCCGGGCTCGCATAATTCTCTTGTCGCTGCCTTCATCAATATGGTCATAACCGAGAAGATGCAGCACACTGTGCACAGCCAGATAGACCGCCTCACGTTTTTGGCTGTGCCCGTATTCCCTGGCCTGGCTGGATACCCTTTCAAGGGAAATAACCATATCACCCAGAGGCAATCTGCCTGTCTGAGGGTCCGTGGCCCCGTCCGCGGGGTCAAAGGCTCCGGGCACAAACCCGAACATGGGAAAGGACAGGACATCTGTGGGTTTGTCCACCTTGCGCATATCCCTGTTAACAGCCCTTATACCCTCATCATCAGTCAAAAGAACGTTGATCTCACAGGGTACATTAACATTCTCGGCTTTAAGGGCACAGATTATTGCCCGGCGCAATAGGTTTCTGATAAAGAATGCAGGCCTTGAGCCCACACCCTTCTCGCGCCTGATAAGCACATAGTGTTTCATCAGTTTCTTTTATGCCTTTCCAACGGCCTGCGTCCTCTGGCCAGCTCAGGCCTTGTCTTTTCATATTTCTCATACGCGGCTATTATTTTCTGCACTAAAACGTGCCTTACCACGTCGGCCCCTGTCAGAGTGCATATGCCTATACCCTCAATATCCTTGAGTACCTTGAGTACTTCCTTTAGTCCGCTAATCTTATCTCCGGGCAGGTCTATCTGGGTTATATCCCCTGTTATTACCGCTTTTGAGTTAAAACCAAGCCTTGTCAAAAACATCTTCATCTGCTCTCTTGAGGTGTTCTGCGCTTCATCCAGGATTATGAAGGAATCGTCCAGGGTTCTTCCCCGCATATAGGCCAGGGGCGCCACCTCGATATTTCCCCGCTCAAGATATTTCGCATAGGTATCCGGTCCCAACATATCAAACAGGGCATCATAGAGAGGCCTGAGATACGGGTCCACCTTGTTTTGCATGTCTCCGGGTAAGAAGCCCAGTTTTTCACCCGCTTCAACTGCCGGCCTGGTCAGAATTATCCTGTTTACCTGCTTTGCCCTGAAGGCTGTTACCGCGCATGCCACAGCCAAATAGGTTTTTCCTGTCCCGGCTGGTCCCACCCCAAGGGTGATGGTGTTATTTGTAATGGAATCTATATACTTTTTCTGGCCAAGGGTTTTTGCCTTTATCGGCCTTCCCTTTGCCGTTATGCACACCACATCCTCCGCCAGCTCCACAATCTCGTCCGACTTGCCATCCATGGCCAGCTTTATGATATATCGTACACTCTGAGAGGTTATGCTCTCACCCTTGGAGGCCAGTGTCAGCAGTCCTTCTATCGCTTTTTCGGCATAATAAACCTTTTCGGCATCCTCACCGGTTATTTTCAGCTCCGAATCCCTGTCAAGCACCTTCACGTCCAATTCGGATTCTATTATACGGAGGTTTTCGTCAAAGGAGCCAAATACATTGATAATATGCTCCATCCTGTCTACACTGATACTTTTTTCTACCATATGTTTTGCTGCCTGAAAAAATTCAGGCATTCCTTTCTTTTAAAATTAGTATCATTTAAGAAGTCGGGATCTGAAGAGGAGAAACCACTCCTATTTGCTCCAGGCATTCCGCGCTTAACGTGAGGGTGAAAATACCGTTTTCTTTGGTTACCTCATATCTTGTCATTCTCAGCTCACCATCCGCTATTATTTCATTAAGCCTGGCCAGCAGCCTTTTTTTAAGAGCAGCTTCCGCATAAGCGGCATCAGTCATACACGGAATCTCCTCGTATTCCCTGTAAACGGATTTTTCAACACTTACAGGTAAAAGGAAGCCACCAATCTTCATTCTCTGTGTAGTAGTAATTTTATCATAGTTTACCATTGAAATTCCAGCATTAAAATACAGATTCAATCTTATATTGCCTATAATTAAGGATTTTTTTTCGATATTTTTGCCCGTATATCTTTTGGCGGTATACTCCAACGGCATGCTTGCGGATATTTCATACCAGGTCCTGGCATATACATCACCCATGGCATGGACATGTCTTGTGCCGGAGCTCCTGCTGTCCAGAGCACCGGTAATAATCGTCTGGCCCAAAACAACCGTATCTCCCGCTTCCACAAGAGCCTTGCCCATATACACATTCATCTTCTCTATTATTCCGGTTTTACCCGACCGCACCTCCGAAGGCAGGCCTTCATCTATTATTTCCGGCCTGTCGATTCTCTCTCTGACGATAACCCGCGCTCTGCAGCCGCTGACATTTACAGTAAGCCAGGACAGCTTGTTTATATCACTGAGAACAAGGCTTCTTGTAATCTCCTGGTCTATCCCCATGCCGAATGTGCCAATTCCCACACCGGCCTCCTCCAATGCCGCCAATATTTCACCCTTTGATATGGTTTCGTTGCCGGAAACCTCCAGCTCCCATATAAAAAAAGACAGGTAAAATGCCGCTGCAACACATATTATCGGAGCGAAGAACAGCACATATCTTTTTTTGAATCTCCGCAGGAAAAAAGGAATGCCGGATTTTGAGATGAGTGTAACCTCAAATCCCGCGCTCCTGCACAGGGCTTCGGCAGCGGGATATTTCATTCCGTTAATGGTCAGCTCAATGGTATTTTCCGACAATTTTTTCAGTTTCCCGAATTTAATATCTTCCTCGGTTAATCTGTTCAATGCTCTTTCGGGCTTCCGGCCAGTTATTCTGATTCTCACGATACCTGTTATTATGCTGAAACCTTTTTGCATTTTAACCTTCCATTCCACAAGATCAATAAATAAACTCTATCTTAAAGATTTCCCCTGATATAATCAGCAGATCCGCCGTCATTGCCCGTATGTCAAGGCTGCTGCCGCTGATTTTTATTACAGCCTTTCCCCCCGAGACTTCGACGAGCTCCTCACTGTAGGTTAAAAGTCCCTTATGGTTTTCAATTCTTATCCTTCCAAGGCCTGATATCTCCAGACTCGGCAAGCCGCCAATCGCCTCTCCAGGCAGGTCAAATATATCGGCTGCTTTTTTTGCCAATTTTTTTTTTAGGTATCACAAAACGACCTTCCTTCCATATAATCTGTCATCATCCTCAGCCCAGGATAAAGCTGTCGTCCTCTAATTTGTATGCGGGAATGTCCTGTAAATTGCACGTCCTATGTATCATGGACTTGCAATTTACAGGACATTCCCGCATATACTTCAAAAACGGCCAAATAAAAGGGATGAGGATTATATGGAGCTGAAAATTGGAAAAGTAATAACCCGGCGGCGAATATATGACACTATAATATGCCTCGCTCTCCTATCTGTTGTTACTGCCCTTGTCCTGTATCCGGAGGAAGCGGTGCAGGCGGGCGGCGACGGCGTCAGCCTCTGTCTGAATACAATCATCCCCTCCCTGTTTCCATTTTTCGTCATATCCTCCCTGGTGGTAGAGCTGGGCATTGCCGCCCGCCTGGGCCGCCTTATTGAGCCTCTTATGACAAAAGTATTTAATGTAAACGGAGCCTGTTCGGCAGCATTTGTGTTGGGCTTTATCGGGGGATACCCGGTGGGCGCAAAAACGGCGATTTCTCTGTATGAGAAGGGTCAGTGCAGCAAATCCGAGGCCGAAAGACTTCTCAGCTTCTGCAATAATTCCGGCCCTGCTTTTATCCTGGGTGTAGTGGGGGCAGGGGTGTTTTCAAACAGCTTTGCGGGTCTGCTCCTCTATCTTGCTCATAGCGTGGCCTCTGTTATAATAGGCATATTGTTTCGAAATTGGGGCAGGGATGACTCTGCAAAGCATGAATTTAAAAGAAGCAGGATAAAAAGAGTTAGCTTTTCAACCGCCTTTACCGTATCGGTCAGAAATTCATTTCAATCCACCCTGAGCATATGCGGCTTTGTCATTTTCTTTACGGTTTTTATCAGGCTTCTTTTCCTGTCCGGCGTCATCCCCTTTCTCGCTTCCGCAATAGGTGGAATATTCCACCCTCTGGGCATGGATGAGGCCTTTGCAGAAAAACTGCTCACCGGGTTTATAGAAATATCCTCCGGCGTGTGGACTTTACAGGACGCGGCGCCTCATATAAATTCCAACATCGCCATGGCGGCCTTTATGCTGGGCTGGGCGGGCCTCTCGGTGCATTGCCAGGCCCTTTCCTTTTTATGCGACAGCGGACTGTCAGCCAAAACATATATCATGGGTAAGTTTCTCCATGGCATAATCTCAGCAGGTCTGGTCTATATGGTCTACAGGCTGTTTTTGCTGGACGCGCCTGTTTCTTCCTATCTTGCCGAGCAGGTAACGGGCATGGCAAACTTCGGTTTTTCCAGATCTCTCGTTCTTTCTGCCGGCTGTTCCTTGCTCCTTTTGGTATGCCTGCTTCTTATTTCATATGCAATTCCTGCAAAAAATAGTGGAAATGAAGTGAAAAAAGGACTATAATAAGTGATAATGATTTGAAACTTTCGAAAGGGTATTTATTTAATATGCTGTTCAGAAAGAAAATCGAGCCAAGCTGTTCATATTGCAAGCGGGGAACAACAATTGACGAGGAGACAATAATATGCATAAAAAGGGGCATAAGCGCTCCTTGGGAGAGCTGCAAAAAATTTGTTTACGACCCCCTCAAGCGCGTCCCTGCCGCTCCCCAAAGGCTGCTAACCCGGGGAATTAAGGAAGAAGACTTTGCCCTGTAGAAATATCTCATACCTAATCCACAACGCGGCTTAACTGCAACAGCTAACAGCCAATTTGTAAATCGTCATATTGGCTGAGTACTTTTTGAGAAACGGAGTGCTCTGTGAAAATACATCCTCTGACTATTATATGCGGCCATTATGGCACGGGAAAGACAAACCTCTCGCTTAATTTGGCCGTAGATACGGTAAAGACCGGCGTACCTGTCACCCTGGTGGACCTGGATATAGTAAATCCATATTTTCGCTCCTCAGACTATTCCCGACTGCTGGAAGAACACAATATCAAACTGATAGCTCCCGGCTCGGCCGGCACCACATTGGACGTGCCCGCCCTATCGGCTGAAATTTATTCTGTTTTTGAAAGAGAAGGAAATGTGATATTTGATGTGGGCGGAGATGGTGTGGGCGCGACAGTCCTGGGCAGATTTTCATCTAAATTCATTGCGCACGGATATGAAATGCTATACGTTATAAATCATTACAGACCTCTGGCCTCCCAGGCTGAGGATACCGCGGCGCTTCTGGCGGAAATCGAAGCCACCTCCCGTCTCAGGGCCACAGGCATTGTAAACAACTCTCATCTTATGAAGGACACTACCTGCCAAACCATAATAGACTCCCTGGAATACGCCGATGAAACCGCAGACAGGCTGGGTATTCCGATTAAAATGACCACTGTGCCAAAAGGCTTAAACGGCATTTCGAATATACCGGATTTATATCCGATTTCAATATATGTCCGCACCCCGTGGGACTGATGTTCAAACGGCAAAATTCACCTGAACTGCATAAGAAACGAAAGGAAATGACATTAATGGCAAAAATCACTGTTGATGAAAAGTATTGCAAAGGCTGCGAGCTCTGCATCGCGGCATGTCCAAAAGAGCTTATAGCTTTATCCCAGGAAAGGATTACGGAAAAAGGTTATCATCCGGCTGAGCTTACCCGTCCGGAGGAGTGCACTGGCTGCGGCTCCTGCGCCGTAATGTGCCCGGATGTCGCGATAACAGTTGAACGATAGACAAGCATGTAGAAAGGAAGTTACATATGGCGGAAAAAGTATTGATGAAAGGCAATGAAGCTCTGGCGGAGGCTGCCATCTGCGCAGGCTGCAGGCACTTTTTCGGATATCCGATAACGCCTCAGACAGAGCTTGCTGCCTATATGGCAAAAAAAATGCCTAAGATCGGGGGTACATATCTTCAGGCGGAATCTGAGCTGGCTGCAATTAACATGGTGCTGGGGGCTTCCGCGGCGGGTGTCAGGGCAATGACCTCCTCCAGTTCTCCGGGCATAAGTCTTAAAACCGAGGGAATATCCTATTTGGCCGGCTGCGATTTGCCCGCTCTCATCATAAACGTACAGCGGGGCGGCCCCGGACTGGGCGGCATTCAGCCCTCCCAGTCGGACTACTGGCAGGCAACCAAAGCAACGGGACACGGCGATTTTCAGATTCTGGTATTCGCCCCCTCCACGATTCAGGAAATGGTTGACCTGGTTTTCCTGGCTTTTGATCTGGGTGACAAATATCGCATGCCCGCAATGATATTGCTGGACGGCATGCTGGGTCAGATGATGGAGCCGGTGGTTCTTCCGGAAGCCGGAAAGACAGTGGTACCGGACAGGCCCTGGGCAGCGGACGGACATAAAAACAAGCGTCCCCACAATATTATAAACTCCCTTTATCTGGACCCTCTGAAGCTGGAGCAGACAAATATAGAACGGTTCAAAAGATATGAGAAGATTAAGGGAACAGAGCAGCGATGTGAAGAACTTCATACGGAAGATGCGGATATCATCATAGTCGCATACGGCGCCTCCTCCCGCGTGTGCAGAAATGCAGTTGCGGCTGCAAGAGCCCAGGGGATAAAGGCCGGCATGATAAGGCCGATTACTCTGTGGCCCTTCCCTGTGGATACCATCCAAAAAAGGCTGGTAAGTGCAAAGGCCTTTCTCACTGTGGAGATGAGCATGGGGCAGATGGTGGACGATGTACGCCTGGCGGTAAATGGCGCAAAGCCTGTTCATTTCTTTGGCCGCACCGGTGGTATTATCCCCTCGCCGCCCGAGGTTCTTGAGCAGATTGAGTTAATTAACGGAGGTATTTGAGCATGGCAATTGTATATAAAAGACCCCACGCTCTGACAGATGAGGTTTTTCACTACTGTCCCGGCTGCACACACGGAATAATTCACCGCCTTATTGCCGAGACAATTGATGAACTGGAAATAGAGGGCTGCACCGTGGGTATCGCTCCCGTGGGATGCGCCGTCAGAGCCTATGATTTTTTCAGCTGCGACATGGTGCAGGCCGCCCATGGCCGTGCCCCCGCCGTAGCCACCGGACTTAAGCGCGCCAGACCTGAAAATATAATTTTCACATACCAGGGCGATGGCGACCTGGCAGCCATAGGAATGGCCGAAACCGTTCACGCCGCCACCAGAGGCGAGAACATTACGGTTATATTTGTCAACAATGCCATCTACGGCATGACGGGGGGACAGATGGCACCCACAAGCCTTCCGGGTCAGGTCACACAGACAACCCCCTATGGGAGAGACACAAACAGCGCCGGATATCCTATAAGGGTCTGCGAGCTTCTGTCCACTTTGGACGGCGTGGCGCTGGCCCAGCGAGTAACCGTTGACTCTGTCAGGAATGTCAGAATTGCGAAAAAGGCAATTAAAAAGGCCTTTGAAAACCAGATAAAGGGCCTGGGATTCAGCATTGTGGAGGTTGTTTCCTCCTGTCCTACAAATTGGGGGATGGCCCCCAATGACGCCCTAAAATGGCTACAGGATAACATGCTCCCCTACTATCCCCTTGGAGTATACAAGGATATCAGTGAAGGGGGCGAGAATAAATGAGACCGGATCTTAATCTCCTGCTTGCCGGCTTTGGCGGACAAGGGCTTCTTTTCGGCGGAAAGGTTGTTGCATACTGCGGCCTGATTGAAAACCGCGAAATATCGTGGCTGCCCTCCTACGGTCCGGAAATGCGCGGCGGCACCGCAAACTGCAGCGTCTGTATCAGTGATGAGCCTATCGGCTCCCCCTTGGTCTTATCTCCAAACGCTCTGATAGTAATGAACCTTCCTTCTCTCGAAAAATTCATAGATACAGTTGAAGCGGGAGGCTCGGTTTTTATCGACAGCTCCATGATCAGCAAAAGGGTTGACCGAAAGGATATAAACGTCTTCTATATCCCGGCAACGAAGCTCGCCGAAGAAAACGATTTGAAGGGTCTTGCAAATATGGTGCTTGTAGGAAAGCTCTGCAAAGAGCTGGGCTTTTGCTCAAAGGAAACGCTTTTCGCCGCTATGGAGAAATCCGTACCTCCTTCAAAAGCCGAGCTCCTGGAGAAAAACAAAAAAGCTCTTCAAATCGGCATCGATTATTTATAATATTAATAACAAGTAAAGGAGAAGATTATTATGGTCATCACCTCTATGGAAAACGCCTTTTCACTAAAGGGAAAAAACGCGATCATAACCGGCGGAAACAAGGGCATAGGCTATGGAATATCACTGGCTTTTGCCCAGCAGGGCGCAAACATTGCCATCATGGCAAGAGATGAGTCTACCGGCAAGAAGGTCGTAGACGAGCTGACGGAGAAATATGGCGGCAAATATCTTTTTTATAAGCTGGACATTTCCAGTATGGAAAACTGCAAAACCGCCGTTGAAAAGGCAATTGGGGATTTCGGCAATATTGATATCCTTGTGAACAATGCCGGCATCGGCCCTACCGGAAATGTTCTGGATATGGACGAGAATATGACCGACTGGTTCAAATGCATCGATATTGACCTCAACGGCGCAGTCCGCATGACATATCATGTGGGCAAGCATATGAGAGATTTCGGCAAGGGCGGCAGAATTATTAATATATCCTCAAATGCCGGAGAGGTCTGCAGTAAATCCGTTAATATGGCAGCCTACTGCACGGCAAAGGCCGCTATGAATATGTTTACCAAGGGTATGGCCTGTGAGCTTGCCCGCTTCGGCATCCGCGTAAACGCAATCGCTCCGGGCTTTACATATTCAAATCTACTGGCTGATATGCCCGACTTTGCGCTGGAAGGTCTTAAAAAAAGCATTCCCGTTGGCCGCCTGGGTCAGCCCATTGAAATCGGCGCACTGGCCACATATCTGGCCAGCGACGCTTCCGACAATATGACAGGCGCGGTTCTCACAATCGACGGAGGACATTCGCTGGCCATATAGTTGCTGGTTGTCAGTTATTAGATGCCGGTATTATTAAGTCAGGCTACTGGTATAATGCGATAATTTAATGCCTGCTGAACAATTCAAAAACCCAACAATAGAAATACTTTGACAGGGTTTTTGAATTGTTCAGGTAGTCAATCAATGTATCTGAAACGGGCAAAACACATTTGTTCAGTGGACATTATATAAATCTGTATGACTGGGATATTTAATAACCGTGTAAAAGGGGCGCCCGCCGGATGGCAGGACGCCCCTTAAATAATATATATTTTATTCCGAGGCATAATTTTGAAAATATCCTTTAATAAGGACAACCGGGGTTCCCCTGTCTCCGCTTCCGCTGGTCAGGTCGCTCAGGCTGCCCAGAAGGTCGGTGAGTCTGCGCGGCGTTGTGCCTTCCGCCTGCATGTTTCCTACCAGGCTGGTTTTTTTCTCATCCTTCTGTCTGATTTTCTCGCGTATGGCCTTGTTTAGTTCCTCGCCTTGCAGATGCCTGAACTCGTTGTCTGCAAAATACTTCATCTTAAGCTCGTTTGCAGTGCCCCCAAGCCCCTTGGTATACGCAGGAGATATAACAGGGTCGGCCAGCTCCCATATTCCGCATACAGGGTCCTTGAAGCCGCCGTCACCATATATCATAACCTCCACATGCTTTTTGAACCGGTCCGCTATGGCGTCCTGCAGATTGAGTACAAATGTATTGCAGTCTCTGGGAAACAGCTTGACTGTATCCTCATCGGCTTTATTTGAGCCCAGAAGGCCAAACTCTTCATTGTATCCGCTTCCGTCTATGCTCTCTGTGAGGATTTCATCCAGGCGATACAGCTTTTTTGCCCCTGCTTTTTTCAACAGCTTTTGAGTGCGAAATCTGGTGTGTATGTCGCAGACCAATACATTCTCCGTGAGGCTCAATATATATCCCGGGTCGTTTGAAAAAACAATCTCAATATTATTGTTTATTGATTTATAATACTCAATATAATCAACGCCTGTGTATTTATGGACAGTTTTGTCTCCGAAAATTCTTCTGAAGTCCGCTTCATCAAAGCTGTCCCTATATGGATCTATCCCACTTTCGTCCAAATCGTCCAGGCTTATCAGTGAGTTGCCCACCTCATCTGATGGATATGAAAGCTGAACATAAAGCTTCTCACAGGCCATGGAGATACCTTTGAGCAGGACAGCAAACCTGTTTCGGCTGAGAATGGGAAAAACAATACCTATATCCTTCCCGCCCAGCTTGTTTTTTACATCCTTAGCTATATGTGTAGTGGTAGCATAATTTCCCTGGGTTCTCGCAAGTACCGCTTCGGTAACGGATATTATATCTCCGTCATCTATGGAAAAGCCCTCTCCTTTGGCCGCATTTTCCAAGCTGTCGCATATTTTTGCAACCAAATCATCTCCCTGTCTGAATATCGGACAGATTATTCCTCTGCTGGTTACTCCGGTATATCTCATTTCACGGCGCCCTTTCAATTTATCTTCCTGTACCCGCGTAAAAGTATAGCACAGGCCATGTTATTAATCAATAAAACATTAAAAGTCATGTTTTTGATTCAAAACGCTCGCCGCATTTGGGACAGGTTATATATATCCTGCCCTTTCCCTTTGGTACTCTGAGAGTTTTTTTGCAGCCCGGACAACCGAAGAATTTATATGTTTTTTTGTTCTGCAGTCTGAGCTTTTCCCTGTATAAAAAGTTTTTCAACCTGTGCCATATTCTTAAAAACACAGCATTTTCACGGCTTCTGGCCTGAATGTTTTTAGAAAACATCCGGAAGACAGAAATTAACACTAATATTAATACAAGAAAGTTTATAACTGTGGAACGGAAAAACGACCCAATCAGGATTAAAACCATACCGACTAGCAGAATGGCCAAGTTGAGCTGGTCGGCCCCGTTTCGCCCCATCATAACCCGCTTTAGCCAGTTCATTAAAGGTCCTCCAAAATATTAACTGCTTATGTTTATTATATAGTATTTCGCACTCTATGCAATACGACAATTCGAAATTTTCTGTAAATTTTCCCTTGACTACCAATACAGTTTAATGACTTCTACTGAAGCTATGCGCTTTTGTGGAAGCCACTTTTATATACCGGGAACATGACTTGTCCGAACAATTACCGGTTGTAAGTCCGGTTTAGGTATGTTTAATGTAAACATGAAGAAAAACAGAGCCAAAGTGAGCACCAATGATACAATGGCTCTGTTTTCGTCCTATGCTTTAATTATCCTCGATATCATACATGGTCGGGGATACGGCTGGCAGTTATGATTTTGGATTGTCTGGCTTGTTTTGCTCTGTTTCCATATTATTTCCCGGCATATTTTCGGATTTTCTTTTCTTAACTTTTTTTCTAATCGCAATAACTATAATTAGCACAACAGCAACAAGCACAAGTACGGGAAGGGCCGCTATTATGAACACCAGCGCCTCCTTAAGGAAGCCGATCAACCCTCTGAGGGATTTTCTGAGAGCATCGACAATCTCCTCCCCCAGTGTTCTTGGAATAGCAATCTCCGGCGAGAGCTCCTTTACCTCATATATGCTTAAGTTTATTGTGGAATAGTCCACCTGATGCTGCCAATTGTTCAGCTGACTTGTCACCGATTCGATATTGTATCTGACCTCTGAAAGACGAGATTCGATAGTAATCATATCGGCAACCGTCTCTGCTTTTTCAAGCATCTCCAGAAGACGGTTCTCTTCTATTTTATATGTTTTTAAGCGGGATTCTGTATCAATGAACTGGCTTGTTATGTTTTGAGCCGAGGTGCTGTAACTGGATACATTACCTAGAGTGTCAAGCTCATCTGTCATTAATCCCAGGGATTCCTTGGGAACTCTTATAACAAAGCTGGCCCTCCTGTATGAGCTTGAACCGTAATGATATGTGCTGTAGTCATTGCCTGTTACCGATGAGGATTCGATAAACGCATTATACTTTTCTATCAGCTTATCGATGTCTTCCAGTGTTTCTTCAAATTTCAGTGTCTCTATCGTGACGTTTACATGGTATATTATCTTCTCACTGCTGTTTACGATATTTACCGAAGTCGAAATAATCTGACTGCCCCCGGGCCTTCCCACTTCATCAACTGAGTAACCATAGCCGGAATCATATTCACCATAGCCCCCGTTGAACTGCATATCGGGCGGCGCCTCTTCTGATATGCTGAAATCCGTTTTAAGTCCGCTTGATGAAGCACAGCCTGTAAAAATAAGTACAATGATAAGCAGAGCAGCAAATATAATCTTCTTTTTCATTGCCTGCACCGTCCTCCCATATTAATAACTGTTTGACGATAGCGCCGGTACGAATGTTCCAATGCTGCGGAGAGCACAATTATAAACCCTCCCTTTTGTTTTTAACAGCGGGAGGGTTTATAATCTGCTATAGTTTACCTGCGCAGCCGAGAACATTGATCAGCTTGTGCTTTACAAGCTCTTTGATATTGTCTCTGGCCGGGCCAAGATATTTGCGGGGGTCAAAATCTTCGGGTCTTTCATTGAGATAGCTTCTTATAGAAGCGGTCATAGCCAGCCTCAGGTCCGTGTCTATATTTATTTTGCAGACTGCCATGGAGGCGGCTTTTCTCAGCATATCTTCCGGAACTCCGATGGCATCGGGCATTTTGCCGCCGTTTTTGTTTATCATTTCAACATATTCGGGCATTACCGAGGAAGCTCCATGCAGAACTATCGGGAAGCCGGGCAGGCGTCTTGCCACCTCTTCCAGAATATCAAACCTCAGCTGGGGTTTATGGCCGGGTTTAAACTTATATGCGCCGTGGCTTGTTCCAATGGCGATGGCAAGAGAATCTACTCCCGTTGCTTCAACAAACTCCTCCACCTGGTCGGGATTTGTATATGAAGATTCCTCATCGGATACATTTATGTCGTCCTCTATACCCGCCAGCCTTCCCAGCTCTCCTTCAACCGTCACTCCCCGGTCGTGGGCATATTCAACCACTTGGCGAGTAAGATTAATATTCTCCTCAAAGGGATATTTTGAACCGTCAATCATTACGGATGTAAACCCGCCGTCTATGCAGGTTTTGCATATTTCAAACGACTCTCCGTGATCCAGATGAACGCATATGGGAAGACCGGTATCTGCTTCGGCAGCCTCTATGAGCTTCATAAGATAAACATGCTTTGCATATTTTCTGGCGCCTGCCGAAACCTGAAGTATCAGTGGTGAACGTGTTTCGGCGGCAGCTTCCGTAATACCCTGGATTATTTCCATGTTATTTACATTAAACGCGCCGATCGCATATCCTCCCTCATATGCTTTTTTAAGCATTTCTCTGGATGTTACTATAGGCATAATCAACGTCCTCCTCCGGCGAAATTTTTGTGTTTATCATTTTTCACCGGCTAAATGATAAACAGTATAAAACACAGATTTCCTGCGGTATAATAATTTCATTGGTCCTGCTGGATACTCGCAGAATTTACCCAAATTATTTTAACACAACACAGCATAAAATAAAAGCTAAATATTGCCTTGAACATTTAAAACCCGTCATTACTATGCTATAATATAAAAAAGCTACAGGATTTATGCAGCAAAAGGATATTAAGAAACAAAATTCATAAAGGAGAACCGAAAATGAGTACACTGAAAGGCGCTTGTATAATCGGACAGTCAGGCGGCCCCACCGCGGTTATAAACGCTAGTGTTTACGGTGCCGTGAAAACCGCTCTTGAGAGCTCCGATATAACAAGTGTTCTGGGAGCCGCCCATGGTATTAAGGGTGTCTTGGACGATGTGCTGTATGATATGGGAAAAGAGGATCCGGAAGAGCTCCGGCTTCTTCTCAATACCCCCTCCAGCGCCCTGGGCTCATGCCGCTACAAGTTGAAGGATCCGGATGAGGATGAAAGTGAATATGTCAGAATCCTTGAGGTTTTTAAAAAGTATAATGTCCGCTACTTCTTTTATAACGGCGGAAACGATTCAATGGATACCTGCAGCAAAATAAGCCGCTTCATGGCCAAAAAAGGCTATGAATGCCGTGTAATGGGCATACCGAAAACAATCGACAATGACCTTGCAAATACTGACCATTGTCCTGGCTTCGGCAGCGCGGCTAAATATATTGCCACCTCCCTGATGGAGATATACAAGGATTCGGTAGTATACGACATAGGTACCATTACAGTCGTGGAAACTATGGGCCGCCATGCAGGCTGGCTGGCGGGAAGCGCCGGGCTTGCCTCCTGGTTTGGCTGCGGACCCGACCTTATTTATTTGCCGGAGAGGGTCTTTGATATAGACAAATTCCTTTCCAACGTGAAAGAGCTATATGATAAAAACGGTAAGGTTTTGGTTGTTGCCTCCGAAGGCATCAAGGATGCTGAGGGTGTTTTCATTTCTGAGTACGGTTCAAAGGGCAAAGGCTATGTGGATTCCTTTGGACACACCCAGCTGGGAGGACTGGCTGCAATACTGGCCAATATCATAAAGGAAAAAACAGGGGCCAAAGTCCGGGGGATTGAGCTAAGCCTCCTTCAAAGATGCGCCGCCCATATAGCCTCCCAGACGGATATCAACGAGGCTTTTCTTGCCGGCGAAACTGCCGTCACCGCCGCTCTATCCGGTCAAACAGGCAAGATGGTCGCCTTTGAGAGGGAGACCATAAACGGTGAGTACAAATGCAAAACAAAGCTTATTCCTCTTGAGGATGTGGCAAATATCGAAAAAAAGGTTCCCCTCGACTGGATAAATCCCGAAGGAAACGGCGTCACAAATGAATTCATCGACTATGTGCTGCCCCTAATCCAGGGCGAACCTGACAGAAGGCTGGAAAACTCCCTGCCCCGTTTTGCCAAACTGAAAAAAATAAAAGTTTAACTCAAAGTATAAAAAACCGACTTGAAGGCCCGTCCGGCATTCTGGTCGGTTTTACTTTTCAACGCAAAAACTACGGGCATGCCCAGTAAGCACCCCAGCAGAGCCCGCAGCATTGTTATTCTTTTATGTTCAAAGTTCCAAGTCAAGATCCATACCGTCGCCTTTTGAAGAGCCTGAGGACAAAAGGGCTCTGAACTTGGCCCTGGACTGGCGAACTTCCTCAAGGGCTTCAGCGATAGCTGCCTCAGTTCTCCTCATGGCATCGTCAGCATAGTCGCTGGCAGCCTTTTTCAGCTCCGCCGCCTTTGTCTCGGCCGCCGACAAGATGTCGTTTGCCTTGGCCCTGGCGTTTTTAACTATTACCTGCTCATCCACAAGGCGCCTTGCCTGCTCCTCAGCCACTTTTTTAATGGTATCCGCTTCTTTTTTCGCATTGGCGATAAACTCCGCCCTGGCGCTTACAAGCTTTTTTGCCTCCGATAACTCATTGGGAAGCTCAGCCTTTATCTCGTCAAGCAGATCAAGAACCTTGTCGCGCTCAACTACACATTTCTCCGCGCCCAAAGGAAGGCCCCATGCATCGGATATCATATTATAAAGGATATCTATGACTTCATATACTCCACTTGACATCCTATTTTACCTCCTGTCCCATTCTCATCTTTTGTGCAATCTCATCTATCAGCTCACTGGGGGCAACATCTTTTAAGCACGCTCCAAACCTTGCCATCTCCTTTACCGCACTTGAGCTTAAGTACATATACTTTTCGTCAGCAGCCAGGAAATAGGTTTCAAGCTGTGGGTTAATTTTTTTGTTTATGATTGCCATCTGGCATTCACGCTCGAAGTCCGACATTGCCCTGAGGCCTCTTATCAAAACTGAAGCGTCGATCTTTTTTGCGTATTCGGCTACAAGACCGTCATATGTGTCAACCTCAACGTTGGGATATCTTTGCGTTACGGTTTTCACATGCCTCAATCTTTCTTCCAGTGTGAACAGCGGCATCTTCTGGGCATTTACCATTATACAAACTATAAGCTTATCAAAGGATTTTGAAGCTCTTTTTATAAGATTCAAATGTCCCAGGGTTATTGGATCAAAGCTACCGGGGTATATGGCAATATTCATATTGTTCTCCATCCCCTTTGACACAGCTATCGAAGGAAAGGCGAATGGAGAAGCGCTCCTTCGGTATAACTGTTTTACCTGACATATAAGCACTATCCATCCTCACGTGTGTAAAGGGTTATCCTTTTCTTACCGTACTTTTTTGATTTAATTTTTTTATACAATGAGGCAAGTTCGCCCGGCTCTTCATCTGCCGGGCCTTCGCAGATTATTATACCACCATCATTCAATTTGTCAAACTCTATTATTTTCTGCAAAGCTTTGGTCAAAAGCCGGCTTTCAAATGGCGGATCCAAAAAAATAATATCGAATTTTTCATCCCGCTCCAAATATCTGAAAGCATCGTCCCTGACAGCCGTTCCGGAGGGCAGACCCGCAATTGACAGATTTGTTTTGATGAGCTTTACTGCCGAGGGGTTATCATCCACTATCACGGCACTCTTGGCTCCCCTGCTGAGGGCCTCAATTCCAAGCTGTCCTGTCCCTCCAAAAAGGTCCAGCACACTTTTTCCCTCTATATCAAACTGAATAGTATTAAAAATAGCTTCCTTAACCATATCGCTTGTGGGTCTGATGCTGTTGTCTGATGGCAGGGCCAACTTTTTGCCCCTTGCCAGACCGGTTATAATTCTCATATCTGATCTCCTTTTATGACTGTTTCGCTTTTTCCGCTGTGTTCTTCTGCCTGAAGTATTCATATACCGCTCTCGCGGCATTTTTGGGCAACACCTGAGAGAGCTCTTCATAGCTTGCACTTCTGATGGCCTTTATGCTCTTGAACTCTTTCAATAGCAGCTTTTTCCTCACTTCACCGATACCTTCAATCCTGTCCAGCACGGAGCCCTTTGCTTTCTTTGAACGCATATTTCTATGATATTCTATTGCAAACCTGTGGGTCTCCTCCTGGATTCTCCCAATCAGCGAAAAAACCGACTGATTTCCCCCAATGCCGATTTCCTCTCCCTCAGGAGATATCAAAGCTCTTGTTCTGTGTCTGTCGTCCTTGACCATACCGAATACCGGCAGCTCTATTCCCATGGAATTGATTGTCTCCCTGGCCATGGACGCATGAGTGTGACCTCCGTCCACAAGGAGCAGGTCGGGCAGTTCCCGAAACTTCCCGTCACCGTCCAGGTAATTTTGAAACCTTCTTGTAAGTATCTCCTGCATACTGTGATAATCGTCCTGTTTTTCAACGGATTTTATTTTAAACCTTCTGTAATCCCGTTTGAGAGGTCTGCCTCTCTCAAAAACAGTCATGGAGCCGGCAATATCGTCATTTCCGGTGTTTGATATATCATAAGCCTCTATTCGCACCGGGGGCTTTTCCAGCTTCAAAGCCTTTTGGAGCCATTCCAGGGTTTTTGATACTCTCTCTTCCCTGTTGGTTGCCCGCGCTGTCTCCTCCCGCGCGTTGATATTTGCCCCCGATACCAGCCTGAATTTTTCGCCTTTCTGTGGAACCAAAAGCTTTACCTTCTTTCCGAAGGTTTCGCTGAAAAGCCGCTCAAGGGCTTCCAAATCAGGCAAATGGACAGGCAGAAGGATATTTTTCGGGCAAGTTCCCCTGCTCATGTAATACTGCCTCAGCAATGCTGAGATTGCTTCCCCATCATCCTCCATGGGATTATCTAAAATCTCATAATCCTTATCCAGCAACTTGCCTTCGATATAATGCATCACCACAAAGCAGCTTTTTACGGTGCCTCTGAAAAATCCTACCGCATCCGTATCAACTGAAGCTCCCGAGATGGCAATGTGCTTGGAGGAAAGTCTTTTCAGTGAATTTATCCTGTCTCTTAGCTCGGCGGCATATTCAAATTGGAGGCTTTCAGCAGCCTCCTCCATCCTTTGAGTCAGCTCCCGGCAGAGCTGCTCGGTCTTTCCTTCAAGAAGCATGACCGCTTCATTTATCATCTTTCTGTATTCGCTGCTGTTAGGCGTACCCTGGCAGTAGCCCGAACAAATACCCATATGGAAATTTAAACAGGGCCGTTCCTTATTCAAATCATTTGGAAACTTCCTTGAGCAGGAGGGCAGCCTGAGGGCTTTCTGCACGGCATTTATAGCGTTTCTCAATATGGTACGGCTGCCATAGGGCCCTAAATATCTCGCGCCGTCCTTCTGGGGCTTAGACACAATGGAGAATCTCGGATATTCTTCCTTTTCGTCAAGCCTGGCGTAAGGATAGCCCTTATCATCCTTCAGAAGTATATTGTATTTAGGCTTATGATGCTTTATAAGAGAATTCTCCGCAACCAGAGCGTCAAACTCCGATACGGTCACAATAATATCGAAACTAAAAATCCTTGAAACCAGCAGAGCCGTCTTCGGATCATGTCCATTTTCCCTGAAATAGTCTGATACACGGCTTCTTAAGCTTTTCGCCTTTCCTACATATATTATATCTCCCGATTTGTCCATCATAATATATACTCCCGGCTGCTGCGGAAGATTATGGGCTTTTTCCTTCAGTTCCTGAAAAGTCATGTCCGCCTCCAATATCTGCCAACCGAAGTGATGACAATTTCCTGGATATACTACTCGCCGACTTATTACATATCCTGAAAATAGCAGTCCTTAATTCCCGTATCCAGCAGAAATCTCTTTATCTCCTGCTCCGCAAACGCCTGGCGCAGATTTATCACCCGTTCTGTCGGCCCCGCATTCTCTGGGACATAATCTGCAATTTTTCATATCCATCCGTATCATCCAGGCTATTTTTATTGTCAGTTTATATTTTAGCAAAAAAAATGATTAATACAATATGTAAGGCCATATCCATTTGATTGACAATTGTTGCATAAATATGTATAATACAAAAAATCCTCAAAATTCTTTAACTTTATTCCCGAAGGAGAATGAAAGTATGCCCAATAATAGCTATGTTATTATGACAGATTCCTGCAGCGATCTGCCATCGCGTCTCGTTGACGAGCTTGAGCTTCACGTTATTCCCCTTTCTCACACTATCGGGGGAAAGGAGTATCTCAACTATCCTGATGAGAGAGACCTGTCTTTTCCAGATTTCTATGCAATGCTCAGAAAAGAACGAAAAAGCACCACATCAGCCATAAACACGGCTACCTTCATATCCTATATGGAGCCCCTTCTCCAATCCGGAAAGGACGTTTATTATCTGGCCTTTTCTTCGGCGCTGAGCGCCACCTGCAGCGCCTCCGAAATAGCGGCTGCAGAACTTCGGGAAAAGTATCCCGACCGCAAAATATATGTTACCGATACTCTCTGCGCTTCTCTTGGTCAGGGTCTTCTGGTATACCTTACCGCAATGGAGAAGGAAAAGGGCGCTTCAATAGATGAAGCCAGGGATTTTGCCGAGAAGACAAAGCCCCATTTATGCCACTGGTTCACGGTTGACGATCTTCACCATCTTCACAGCGGCGGCAGAATATCCAAAACAACGGCAGTAGTCGGTTCTATGCTCAATATTAAGCCCCTGCTCCATGTCACCGATGAGGGAAAGCTGGAGAGCGTTTCCAAGGTCCGGGGAGTCGGCGGTGCCCTGAAGGCCCTGCTGGACAAGGTTGTTACCGACGCCATTCGACCTGAGGAGCAGACAATATTTATAAGCCACGGGGACTGTCAGGACAGAGCCAATGAGCTGGCCAACATGATAAAAGCTGCCCTTCCCGTGAAGGACATCATCATAAACTATATCGGACCGGTTATCGGCTCCCATTCGGGGCCTGGAACACTGGCGGTATTTTACCTTGGCACAAAGCGATGACAGGCCAATAGAGTTTTTAAACAATCAGGGCGGCTGCCGGATTACGCTCAAACCGGCAGCCGCCCCCTATAGTTCCCTTTAGTTATCGGCCAAAAAAACTCTGTGGAAATGCTTCTTACCTTTTTTAATTATTATGCCCTCACCCTTTAGCTGCTCTTCGGTAAACTTATAATTTCCATCGGTCATCTTTACCCCTCCTGCTGTCACTCCACCCTGTGAAATGTTTCTCCTGGCATCGGACCTGGAGGAGCACAGTCCGCTGAGCTGTAAAAGCTCGGCAATTGTAATCCCGTCCTCTGAAAGCATAGAGCGGTTAATCTCCGTTGAAGGCATATTTGAAGTATCGCCTTTATTCGAAAACAGGCCTTTCGCTGTATTCAATGCATCCCGGGCATCGCTCTCGGAGTGAATCGTTTTTGTCAGCTCAAAGGCAAGTATTTCCTTCGCTTTGTTAAGCTGGCTTCCTTCCCACTTGGCCATTTCCTCGATTTCTTCCAGAGGCAGGAAGGTCAGAAGCCTCAGACATTTTATCACATCCGCGTCATCCACATTACGCCAGTACTGGAAAAAGTCGTAGGGGCTCGTTTTGTTTGGATCCAGCCATACAGCTCCCGCCTGGGTTTTACCCATTTTCTTACCCTCTGAGGTCAAAAGAAGAGGTATGGTCATGGCATAGGCATTTTCGCCGAGCTTTCTCCGTATTAAATCAGTTCCGCCCAGCATATTTGACCACTGGTCGTCCCCACCGCATTGGAGCTTACAGTCGTATTTTTTATATAGCACATAGAAGTCATAGCTCTGCATAATCATATAGTTAAACTCCAGAAATGTCAGGCCCTTTTCCATCCTCTGCTTATAGCACTCAGCTGCAAGCATGCGGTTAACTGAAAAGCTGGCTCCCACTTCTCTGAGAAAATCCACATAGTTGAGATTGAGCAGCCAGTCGGCATTGTTTACCAAAAGCGCCCTGCCATCTGAAAAATCTATAAATTTACTCATCTGCTCCTTAAAACGCTCACAGTTTTTCTGAAGCGTTTCCGGAGTCAGCATGTTGCGCATATCCGTTCTCCCACTTGGGTCCCCCACCATACCTGTTCCGCCGCCCAGGAGGGCAATTGGACGGTTGCCGGCCATCTGCAGCCTTTTCATTAAGGATAAAGCCATGAAATGTCCCACATGAAGGCTGTCTGCAGTCGGATCGAAACCTATATAAAAGGTAGCCTTACCCGAGTTTATAAGTTCTTTAATCTCTTCCTCATCTGTCATCTGAGCAATCAGGCCTCTGGCCTTAAGCTCGTCAAATACGGTCATAAACTTTTCTTCCTCTCTTTAAACTTGGAAGCCGCCTCAAGAAGCTCGCCTGCTCCGGAGAGTGTTACATCGGTAACATTGTCTCCACCAATCAATCTGGCCAGTTCCTTTTTTCGGCCTTTAATATCAAGCGGATTGACTATAGTATATGTTCTGTTGTCAATCTGCTTTTTCTCAATTGAATAATGCTTGTCCGCCATTACGGCTATCTGAGGCAAGTGGGTTACACAAAGGATTTGCTTTGTTTCTGCCAGTTCTGCCAGCTTCTCCCCAACTCTCTGGGCGGCGACTCCACTTACCCCCGAGTCAATCTCATCGAATATCAGTATCCCCACATTGTCCGTGGAGGAGAGAACATTCTTCATTGCCAACATAATTCGGGACAGCTCACCCCCGGAGGCGATTCTGCTTATACGTCCCATTGCTTCTCCCACATTGGCAGACATAAGAAATCTAATGCCGTCTAATCCCGTCTCATCGGGCTCGTCTTTTTTAACAAACTCCACCTCAAACCGAACGCCCGGCATACTAAGCTGTTTTAATTCTTCCGCTATACGAGCCTGAAGGGTTTTCGCGGCTTTTTTTCGTTTATCAGACAGCTGCTTTGCTGTTTTAAGCATTTCCTGCCTTCTTTTTTCCGTCTCCAGTCGAAAGGCTTCCAGTCTTTCAGAAAGGTTTTCCATGTCTTCCAGCTCTTTTTGCGCCTTCTCAAGACGATCCAGCATATCCTCCACGCTGCCGTACCGGCGTTCCAATCTCTGCAAAAGTGCCAGCCGTCCTTCCAATGACTCCAGCTCTCCTGGTGAGAAATCCAGGCTTTCTCTCAGCTCGGCCAGCTGTCCGGTAACATCCTCCAGACGGTATCGAACATCTCTCATGCTTTCAGCCAGCTCCCCGATGGTCTCCGAAATCCTCGAAGCCGCTTCCACATCCGCTTCCGCGTCCATAAGCAAAGGCAGGGCCCCAGAGCTGTTCTCATCTCCGTAAAGAGCATAGTAGGCTTTTTCAACATATTCAGTCAGCCTGCCGGCATTTTTCAGGATATGCCTGCGCTCTAAAAGCTCCTCCTGTTCACCGTGCTTAGGGTTTGCTGACGTAATTTCGTTTATCTGTCGCTGCAACTCTTCTATTCTTAGCTCCTTGTCCTTTTCGCTTTTTTTAAGCTCCTCATATGCTCTTTGCGTTTCCCTGAACTTTCTATATAACTCTCTGCAGCGCCCCGCTGACTCCTCCAGCCCCCCGAAAGCATCCAGATATGCCCTGTGATTTGCCTCTCCCAAGAGCTTCTGTCCGTCATTTTGCCCGTGAATATCAATAAGGAGTTGTCCAAGCTGACGGAGCTGAGAAACACTCAGAGGCACTCCGTTGACCCGGCAGGTGCTCCTCCCGTCCGAGGTAATTTTCCTTGATATCAACAGCACATCGTCCTCGGGAGGTTCCAGATCATTGTCGGAAAGCCAGGATTTTATCATGTCATCCATATCAAACTGGGCTGTTATCAATGCGCTGTCGGCGCCTGTACGAACAATATCCTTTGATACTCTTCCGCCAATCAGCGCACCTATAGCGTCTATTACAATGGATTTTCCGGCACCTGTCTCCCCGGTAAGTACATTAAGGCCCGGTCCGAAGCTCAAATCGGCCTTTTCTATAACTGCGACATTCTTAATATGAAGAAGATTCAGCACAAACGTCTCACCTCTCCCCTGCCCGGAAATATATATAATACAAATCCGGAATTAAAGCATGGACTCTATGTCCTTTCTGAAGGCCTCCGCAGCGGCATTATCCGTCATAGCGAGAAAAATCGTATCGTCACCAGCCAGCGAGCCCACTAAAAACCTGATTTCCATCGAATCTATCGCCGCGCAGGCTGCGTTGGCAAGCCCCGGATATGTCTTTATAACCACAATGTTCTGGGCGCACTCAAAGGATTTCACACTTTCACGGAATATTGTTATCAGCTTATCGCCGTAATCCAAAACACCGGAGGCGGAGGGGACGGAATATTTATACTTACCACCGGTACTGAGCTCTTTTACCAGCCTGAGCTCCCTGATATCCCGCGATACTGTTGCCTGTGTACTGTTTATACCATTTTCCCGCAGGGCATCTATCAACTGATTCTGAGTTTCAATTTCGTGCTGGGAGATTATTTCGAGAATCTTCTGCTGTCTTAGTTTTTTCATTTTTGCCTCCAAGCCGGATGCTTTTTAAATATCGTTTTTAAGTTTGCGATTTACTACCTCATAAAAACTGCGATTTAAAACACGAACCAGTTTTGTTGAGTATTGGGATTTTTTAACCCTCACTAAATCTCCATAGCTCAGCTTCATCTCCACCGAACCGTCTATTGAAAGGTTGGCTGCTCTGCCCTCAATATTCCCGATTTCAGCTAAAATTCGCCTGTCACCTCGTATCACAAAGGGTACTGCGGTAAGAGAATGGGCACAAATCGGAGTAAGTACTATATTTTCAGCAGTCGGCTCTACAACAGGCCCTCCTGCCGACATTGAATATGCCGTAGACCCGGTGGGCGTTGCTATTATAACTCCATCCCCCGAGTAACCGAGAATTTTTTGCTCGTCCCCGAAAACCAGCAGCTTAAATGGCCTGGCGGGTGCTCCCTTACCAATGACGGCTTCATTGAGTCCGAAATCCCTGAAAATTGTTTCACCCTCCCGCTCCACCTCCACGTCGATCATCATTCTGTTTTCGACTGTGAAATCGCCGTCAAATATATCGGTTATACGGCCAATGTCCTCCTGCTCCATATCGGAAATAAAGCCCAGGGTGCCAAGATTTACACCAAGTATGGGCACAGAGAAAACCGCGGCAGGCTTTGCAATATGCAGTATGGTACCGTCACCGCCAAGACATATAAGCATATCCGCTTCCAGAAGCTCCCTTTCCAGCCGGGATTTTGCGCTGCCTTGCTCATCACCTTCAGAGAGCCCTTCAGAATTAAAAAGGGGGCATACTGGGGCAATTATTCCTCTCTCTTCAATAAGCTTCTTTATTTTTTCTGTCATCTGAAGCTCTCTGTCTCTGTGAGGATTTGGGCAAATAACAATCTTTTTCACACTAACCTCCATTTTTCCAGTCACTAAATGATAAAAAACCGTATGGAGGTCCGCGCCACTGCGGTATACATGATTTAGCAGTCACTTTATGCCTACCTCCGCTTAAAGCTCGTCATGGGAGCGGTTTACTATCCCGATTACGTCAATTTCAGCTTGGGGTTTGGCTTCCTGTACAAGATGCCCCAGATATTCAATATTTCCCTGTGGGCCTTTTATCGGCGAAAAGCTCAGTTTTTTGAGGTCAAAACCGCATTCCCGGGAATAAGCTATGAAGCTTTCCAATACCTCAATATGGGTATTTTTATCTCTAACTACGCCCTTCTTGCCCACTTTTTCCTTTCCGGCCTCAAACTGGGGCTTGATAAGGCACACGACTTCCCCTTCCTTCGCTAAAAGCTTCTTTACCGGCGGAAGCACCAGCCTGAGGGAAATAAACGAAACATCAATAACCGCCAGATCCAATCGCTCGGTAATCTGCTCCTCGGTTACATATCTTATATTGGTTCGCTCCATGATGACGACTCTCGGATCGGTTCTCAGACTCCAGGCAAGCTGACCATAGCCCACATCCACCGCATAGACCTTTTTCGCCCCTCGCTTCAGCAGGCAATCGGTAAATCCTCCAGTTGACGCGCCACAGTCAATACATATCTTCCCCTCAGGATTGATTTGAAACTCATCCAGTGCCTTTTCCAGCTTCAAACCGCCTCTGCTCACAAAGGGAAGGGCCGGTTTTATCAAGGATAATTCAGCGTATTCCGGTACCATAGTTCCCGGCTTGTCGACCTTTTGTCCGTCTACAAGGACATTGCCGCTCATTATCTCCGTACTCGCCCGCTGTCTGCTGGCCGCAAGCCCCTTTCGATACAGAAGTATATCAAGTCTTTCTTTTTTCATTTACACACCGAACATTTCATTCATAATATCTGCGGCCACGCTCTCTCCGTCCAGCCTCAGATGCTTTAATAAATCAGGTATGCTTCCATGGGTCACAAAAGAAGCCCCCAGATTTTTAAGCATAATATTTCTGACAGGGATATTCGCCTCAAGGAGCAGCGCCGCTATTTTTTCACCTACGGAGCCGGCGGATACCGTGTCTTCCACTACCACCAGGCGTCCCGTTTTTGAGACGGACGCCAATATATCATCAGGCTGCAGAGGGGCAATCTGCCCCAACTTAACTATCTCAGGGTTTATTCCAGCTTTTTCAAGTATGGACGCGGCCTGAATTATTTCATTTATCAAAATCCCGTATCCCACAAGGGTGATGTCACTGCCCTCTTTCAGCACAAGCGATGCGTCCGCGCCCCCCTTCCTGTATGAGCCTTCCTTCCCGCGGGGATATCTTATCGCCACTGGACCGCCCAGTTCAAGGGCCGCTTTCAGCATATCTCTCAACTCATTATAGCTGGACGGGCTGTAAACGGTCATATGGGGTATCTGGGAGAGATATCCCACATCAAAGACCCCGTGATGGGTTTCTCCGTCCTCTCCCACAATCCCAGCCCTGTCAACGGCCAGTACTACATGAAGCTTTGATATGGCCACATCATGAATCAACATATCATATGAGCGCTGAAGAAACGTGGAGTACACGGCAAAAACAGGTATCATGTTCTGTTTTGCCATTCCTGCCGCCATTGTCACAGCATGACCTTCTGCTATTCCCACATCAAAAAAGCGGTTTGGATACTCCCTGGCGAACTCAGACAGACCTGTTCCGGAAGCCATAGCGGCAGTTATGGCACAGATTTTTTTGTTCTCACCGGCAAGTTTTTGGAGCTCTTTCCCAAAAACTTGGGAAAAGCTGTTGTTCCCGTTGCATATAAGACCGATTTCGGGGTCAAAGGCGCCCACGCCATGGTATTCATCCGGCTCCTTTTCAGCAGGAGTATAGCCCTTGCCCTTTTTAGTTACCACATGCACAAGGACCGGTTCGTTTGCTTCAACGGCATAGTTTAAAAAGTATATAAGCTTCTCCATGTCATGCCCGTCTACGGGGCCCACATATCTGAAGCCCAGTTCCTCAAATATACTGCAGTGAAGAAGGGCATTCTTTATGATAGTCTTGACGCTGTGCGTAAGATTGTAAATATGCTTTCCGCCCGGGAGCTTTTCCATCAGCTTATGATAGCCTTTTTTAAACTTATAATATGCCGGCTTGGTTCTTTGGTGGGAAAGCATTCCGGCCACAGAGCCGACATTTCTTGTTATTGACATACCGTTGTCATTTAGAATAACAACCATCGGCTCCCCGCTTTGCCCGGCGTCATTCATGGCCTCATAAGACAGGCCACCTGTCAGAGCGCCATCCCCGGTAATACAAACAACCCGATAGTCTTCCTTTGACAGTGTTCTGGCCCTTGCCATCCCCAAGGTCACTGATATCGAATTTGACGCATGGCCTGCGATAAACGCATCACAATTGGATTCGCAGGGCTTCGGAAATCCTGATATTCCACCGAAACTTCGCAGGGTTGAAAATTTATCCATCCTGCCTGTTAGCAGCTTGTGGACATAACTCTGATGGCCTACGTCAAAAATAAGCCTGTCCTTTTCCACATTCAGAACCCTGTGCAAAGCCACCGTCAGCTCCACCACACCAAGATTTGATGCAAGATGCCCGCCGCTTTTTGATACCTTTTCAATCAGGAAACTGCGAATTTCACCGCAAAGCTGATTTAGTTGTGAATATTCAAGCTCTTTAAGCTTCTGTGGATTGTTTTTAATTATATCTAAAATGCTCAAGGAGTTTACCTCTGGCTTATTTAAAAAATTCATTATATTCTATCAAATATTCATATTATTTACAAGGGCTGAATGTTTTTTCACAAAAGCTCATTCTGCGGTTGTCAAACATATGGTCCATTTTTTTAGGAAGTCTGTCAATGGTAAGTAGTAGTAGCGCTGTGGGAAGCGTTGAAAAGTCTAACGCACCTTTTCAATGCTTTCCATAGCTGTTGGACA
>JAAYOP010000116.1 GCA_012520295.1 Clostridiales bacterium
ACACTCTCTTGGGACAGTGTGTTTTTATTCTTTAAATGAAGCTTTTAAAAAGCTGCTTCCGGTAATCGACTTTGCCTTGCTTTTGATCTCCGCAGCCATCCTGGAAATCTGATAATAGTTGTCAATGCAACACTCCTGATTGTCTATGATCGCCAGGGATATTGTCATAATGGGATATTCCACATATTCACCCTTCCTATCGCGGGATAATATCCTACCGTTTCTCAAGTCTTCGGCTGTGTATATCTCCTTTATACGGCGGTCAAACTCTGATATTATACTCTCACATATGCTGTCCGTATCTGAAGAACTTGTGATTATGACAAAATCATCTCCGCCGATATGACCTATAAAATCATCCTGGTTCCCCGTCTCCCTTACCTGATCTGTCAATATGTCAGCCGTTATTTTAATGGCCATATCTCCCTTGGAAAATCCATATACATCGTTGTATGCTTTAAAATTGTCTATATCCGCATATATAACGCTGAAAGGCTCCTTGCACTCGATTTTTTTGATTAATTCCGCTTGTATTTCAATATTCCCGCTCAGTCCGGTAAGAGGATTTGCGCTTCTGCTTCTCTCTATCCTCTTTAAGGTATTTTTGACCCGGCTGAGCAGTTCGCGCTGGTTAAAGGGCTTGGTAATGTAGTCATCGGCCCCGTACTCCAGACTTGACAGCTTATCTTCCTCATCATCACTGGATGTAAGTATTATTATGGGCATAAAGTTGTTGCTCTCGGATTCCCGTAAAATTCTGCACACTTCCAATCCATCCATATCTGGCATAATAACATCCAGCAGTACCAGATCCGGCTTCTCGGTTTTCACCATTGTGAGCCCCTCTTCTCCGGAAGATGCGTGTATAAACTCATAATCAGCAGCAGATATAATGCCTTCTATGTATTTTGCAAAAAATGAGCTGTCATCGATTAAAAGTATTTTTTTCCTGAGCATGTCGGATACCTCTGTTTATATATATGATAACCTTTACTAACATCATATCAATATTAGCTTAACATTTCAATGTGCTCAGTAAATTTCTCATATTCAGAGGGCATGCTCCGCATTTTATTGGGCTATCAGATAATACACCTCTCTCAGATCCATAAAGCCCTTTTTAATAACTGCAACCAGCTCCTCACTGTATAATATGCTTGACAGGGGCTCTTCCTTTGCTATGTAGAAAAATCTATAATTCAAAAGATTTTTTGACGGGGAATCGGCCAGTTGGGGATAATGGTCTCTTTTATATTTCACGCCTTTTATAATAAAACCCTCATTGATTATCTTAGCCAGAGCGTTGTCAAATACCGGAATGTTTTGAGCACCTTTTCCCTCAGTGCATTCATTCCATCGGTTGTCAGCTCATATATCCTCAAACCGATTGAAAAGCAGTCAAGAGCCATATCGAAATAAAGCCCTGGCACATCCTTTTCCTTTCCATAGACTTTGTAACGAAGGTAGACATATTCCCGAAGGGGATATTTGGGTGCAAAACGGCTGTCGCTATACATGGATGATATACATCTTGCTGGATTTAAATCAAATGTTTGGTCTATCTCCATAACCGTTGGCGTAAGAGCAGCGTGTAATGCCTTGAGGGGTTCAGACAGTATTCTTACATATTCATCTTTGTTCTCTTCTAGCATTTCAACGGTATTGTTAATTCTGAGATCAAACAAAAACTTCTGCAGCTGGCGCGGGAAACCCGTGAACTCTTCCATCGTCTATATATCCTCCTGTTCTAAAAGGTTAAGGCCACCCAAATATCTTATATTTAGCTTTACACAGGCACCTTTCCCGAAAATTCTCTCCATACCTGAAATAAAAGACTCCAGTATATCTGATGCTACATAGGCCTGTATGGCACCTGCAAATCCGCCACCATGGACGCGGCAGGCACCTTTTCCGCCAAGCAGATAATCTGCTGTGGCCAGAGCTACGGCCATATTCTGATGCCGACTGCTTCCCGGCATCAAGACATTTTGCAGATACATACAGGACGAGTGCCCGGATTCGCATACCAGTTCCAGGAAGCTGTCTATGTCCTCCTCCAGAAGTGCTTTGACCTTTGCTTCCACCCGCGCGGTATCGCCGAAAAAGTGAAAGGCTCTTAGCACCGCTCTGTCTCCGCAGCTTTTTCTGAGTTCAGGCAGCGCTTGAAAAAAAGCCTCCCTCGAAACCTGGCTGAGGAGCTTTTTGTCAAAATAGGAAGCTACCATCTCCATCTCATAAGGTATGGCTGCATATTCATGGCTCAGGTCCTCATGACTGGAGCCCGTGTTTACAATGCACAGCTCATAGCCCTTGCTCTCAAAGCTGAAATCAAGCCTGTTCATTTTTATATTATCTGCGTCATAAAAATCAATTGCGGCAATTCCGCCTACAGCGGAAACAAGCTGGTCCATTAGTCCACAGGGCTTGCCAAAATATGTATTCTCAGCATATTGTCCGGCTTTGGCTATTTCTTCGGCTGTTATATTCCCCTCGTTAAAAAAGCTGTTTATTATGACTCCGATTAAAATCTCGAAAGCGGCTGATGAGGACAGGCCTGCTCCCACAGGCAGATCGGATGTGAGGTATGCGTCGAAGCCTTCCACACGGCAACCGGCTTTCAAACACATGGCTCCTATGCCCCGCACCAGTGCGGCGGCCGTGTTTTTCTCCCGGTGACGTGGCTCGATATCCGCCAAATTAACTTCTATATCTCCAAAACCCTCTGAATTAATGCGTATAATACCGGTTCCATTTGGCTTTGCGCAGGCTAAGATATCCATATCCACTGCGGCGGCAAGCACACGCCCGTTTTGATGGTCTGTATGATTGCCTCCCAGCTCCGTCCTGCCCGGGGCGCTGAAGATAGATATTTCTGTGTCCTCCGAGCAGTTAAAAACCGTAAGAAATTGGTTTATAGCACCGTTTATTCTTGTTTTTATTTGGGACAGCCGCTTGCCGGGATAAGCCCTGCGTAGCAGCCCATCATACTCGCCGCCCTCAAGGTTTGACATCAAGAACCGTGCTTTAATCATACGCCCCCACTATATTACATATATGTTCATAATTACATACATATTTAATTACATATATATTCATAAAATACCACATTTCTCATGACATTTCCAGTTATATTTACATTGGCTTGGTCTATATAGTTACTCTCCCCACCACCGGCTTATCAGCCATATTTCCATCTGACCCCGTCCCTGCCATCTATGGGAGCCTCTTCGAGTACCGATACTGCATATGGCTTTGATTGAATTATTTTGTTGATGGTGTAAGAAAGCGTTAAGAGGGCGATAAGCATCAAAAGTATCAAAAAAATAACCTTAACCTTCTTCATCCCCACTCCCCCAGTGCCCCGGCGACCTTTTGCCTTAATATAATATGGAGATGAAGAGTAAAAATTACATGAAATCCGACAAACCCGCGATTTTTATTCCACGGTTTGAGAATTCAGCTTATCAATCTGTCGTATTATTTCCCCGACCACACTTTCTATATCCGTATCTTCCGAGCCGGTACGGGAGATTATGATGTCGGCATATTTTCTGTATAGGGGAATTCTTTGTGAGTATATGTCCCTGATATCCTGTCCGCCGGCCATGACAATGCCCCTTGTCTTTATGTTGTCCAGACGCCTTTTCAGCTCTTCAAAAGGGGGGTTTAGCCATAGGGTCCTTGCTCCCTTTTTCAGATGCCTCATAGCCGGGTCCGACATTACCATGCTGCCCCCTGTTGCTATTACCGTCCTTTCACAGCTTACTGACAGCCCGGCCCTCTCCTCAGCCCGTAGGAATTCTTCTATACCAAATTTGTCAATAAAATCCTGAAGTGTATATCCAATCTGCTTTGAGAGCAGTATATCCGTATCTATAAAATCAAACCCAATTGCCTTTGCCAGGATAACTCCCACGGTGCTTTTTCCCGCGCCCGGCATGCCGATTAATACAATATTGTCCATATATTACTCCCTAGAGGCTCAGTATGATAATCGCAAAGCTGATATGGGGGCTTCAACCCATAATCCTGACAGCCTCCTGCATAATCTCTCCTGCCACAGGGCCGGCCGCTCCCAATCCGCTTCCGCCGTTTTCGATAATTACAGCAAAGGCCAGGGGGCAATCCGGCCTGTCAAGAAAGCCCACAAACCAGGCATTTGGCGCCTTACCGCCTCCAACCTCTCCAGTTCCCGACTTTGCGCACAGCTCAAGGCCGCTGAAATTATATTCACCATAATTGGAAATCACGTTATTTCTCATCATGTCCTTAAGCCTTAACGCCGTAGCCTCGGGCATAATCTGATGTATTGATGTAAACATCTCCGAGAAGGGCCTGTTTTCCGCAATCAGCCGTGGAGACACTCTCTTCCCGCCGTTGGCTATTGCTCCGATAAAGGCCATGAAGTTGAGCGGATTAACGGTATCCGTATACTGCCCTATACCTGCCCATGCCAGATCGGCACCCACGGCCTCCGACACATCAACTTTTCCCGCCGCCGTCGGTATTCCGCTGACCTTAAAAGCGGAATTGAGCCCCAGGTCATCCACATATTTCTGAAGCGTCCGGGCACCGAGCTCCCCTGTTATCTCGGCAAAGGATACATTGCAGGAATGGGCAAGGGACTGCTCAAATGTCACATCCCCATGTGCCATGGGACAGGTGACACGAACGCCGTCTATCAGAACCTCACCGTCACAATGAAATATCCTTTCTTCTATATCACTTATATTCTCAATTGCCACTGCGGCCGTAACCAGTTTAAATACAGAGCCGGGAGTATAGCAAACCGAAAGAAACCTGTTTAAATATACTCCTTCATATTTCTCCGGATCCGCCTCCAGATCCGGAGGGCTTTGCGGATCAAAGGATGGAGAGCTGACCATGCAGAGTATGTCACCTGTCTTGTAGTTAAATACCCCTACAGCTCCTTTTCTGTTTCCCAGAGCCTGATATGCCCTGGCGCAGAGCTCCGCATCCAGGGTCAGAGTTATATCCATTCCGGCGGCGCCCCCGTCCTCATATCTGTATACACCGTTGAGGGGATCCCATCCGCTCAGTCTTCTGCTGAAAACCCTTTGAACACCGGTGGAAACATTGCCCCTCAGATCACCCACGGCATGCATGGTGGCAATCCGCGTTATCTGGTGGGAATGGTACTGCCTCTCCCCTTCCGAGGTCTGAACCAATATTTCTCCGTTTCGGTCATATACCGTACCCGCCCCAATCAATTCGCCGTTACTGTAAATATGCTTGTTCACCGGATACTGAGCCCAGGTAGAGCTGTTCATCGCATATCTCGCAAGAAAAACAAGCAGTCCTGCCCCAAAGAAAGCGGACAGCAGCAAAACCGACACCGCGCGTCTATGCATCAGTTTCACAGTCATTTCCCTCCGTCACAGTCAATTCATCAAGCTCCTCCATTATAATATCCTCCAGGTCAGGCCTCCTTCTCTCATCAGCCGTCTTTATAAACGCAAGAAGGCACCAGGAGGCAATCATGGAAGAGCCCCCGTTTGATACAAAGGGCAGAGTGACACCGGTCAAAGGCAGTATATCAACGGAACCGAAAACATTGAGCGCCGATTGTATCAGGAAAATGGCCGCTGCCCCGCATGCCGAAACCGCATAGAATGAAGAGCGGCATCTGCCAACGGTGAGAGGGGCAAATATCACAATAACCAGCACAATCATGACGGCCGTTACCCCTACAATCAGCCCCCATTCTTCGCAGAGGAGTCCAAATACAAGGTCTGTATCGGCAGCGGGAATCCCAACAAAATATCCGTTACCTGCCCCCACACCCAGCAAGCCGCCGCTGGCGGCATATATCATTGTGCGAGTCTGCTGGTATCCTGAGGTATCGGCATACTCCCAAACACGCCCCCAGGCGGCAAAACGAGCCGCTATATACGGCATGGTAAAAACCGCGACGGCCGCCCCGAGAATCGCCCCGCCGCATATGATGGCAATTGTCTTAATATCTCCCGATCTCATAAAGGCAATAACCAAAAATGCAATAAAGAAAATAAGCGCCGTGCCAAGGTCCCGCATAAGGACCAGCGAACAAACACAAATCCCCGAAAATATTATAAATTTAGTCATGTTCTTTGCGGTAAGCAGCTTGTCCAGTGTAGCGGCTCCGGCCAGGACAAAAGCCACCTTCACAAACTCCGAAGGCTGAAATGAAATAAATCCAAGATCAATCCAGTTCTTGGCTCCATACCTGTATTCACCCACAATAAGGTTTGCCACCAGCAGCCCAATAGCCAGCACAGCCAATACATATCTGAGCTTTCTTGCGTTATTCAGGTTTCTCATCAGTCCCTTGAATACTGAAAAGCCGATTATCCCGATAATTATCGACACCAGCTGTTTGAAAACCGTTACCGGCGCGGCAGAGCCCACAATGAAAAGGCTCAGCCCGCACAGGAAAAACGCCATCATCTCAAGCTCAAGATATTTGCCCCCATGCCTGTCGGACAGAATAAAATAAATCGCTTCAACTATTATGAAAACTAACACGGCTGCAGGCGGAGCCGCAATAGCTTTATCACCCATTGAAAAGCAAAGCTGCAGCCCGCCCAGCAGCTGAAAAAGCATTATTAAAAGCAGGGTTGAGCCGGTGTTTATATGTCTTCCCAGCCCTGCCACTCTGTCAAATCCGCTCCTCTGCGGTATTTCCGGACAAGCACTGTCCTGGGAAGCCGGCAGCAGGGTAAGCTTCACTCCCGCAAGGGAAATTTCATCATCCTCTCCCAGTACCTCTGATTTTTCCACTTTCTTTCCGTTTACCAGCGCCCCTCCCCCGGAGCCCAGGTCAAATATCTTCCACATACCGTTGCTGTAAGTAAGAACTGCGTGGTTTCGCGATATGACCGGCAGTTCAATTCTTATATCCGAAAGCTTACCGCGGCCTATGGAGTTTTCCCAGTGTACAAGGGGGAAGGTTGTCCCGTTTTCCATTCGCAAATAACCCCATGCCCCGCCTCTTTTACCCTTATGCAGAAGGGGGACTAAACAGCGGATAAAGATAAATAGGGACAATATGGGAAACACCCAACGGACAACAAGGGTATAAATATTTCCTGCCCTTTCCAGTTGTCCGAAAACGTATGACAAAAGGGCATCCAGCTCTTCAAGAGCGGTGGTCACCTCTCCATATAGGCGTTTTATTATCTCCATAGCTTATTCACGCCAATCCTTCTCGCGGAACCGTTTAAACCCGGCATTCATTGTTTCCACAATATTACTACATACCGGTTTTCTTTTCAATATATGCAAGTCTTAATGAAATGCCTGCCAATTCGGCGTACTCTCAGGATCGTCCTTCATGAGCTCAAGGGGTGCCTGTCAATTCTTTAAATGGAAAATTTGCCCCGGGACATAAGTCCGGGCTGATGTCACTGTGCAAAAATATACTCCTGAGATCATATTTCACTACCAAGTATGATATAAGCTCTCTCCCGGCAGTTTTTTGAGTCTCAGTCATATCCTCCGCTTCAAAGCTTCCCTCGAAGCATATACCTATGCTACAGGGATTATACCCCAGAGCATGGGCACCGATACTGTCTTCAGGGCGTCCCCTGTGGATGCTTCCATCCTTCCTGATATAAAAGTGATAAACTATTCCAGACCAGCCCGCCGAGAGATGCCGGTTGTGCACATCCAGTAAACTTGCTTTTTCCGAAGCGAGGTGATGCAGGACAATACATTCGGTCCTGCTCCGCTTTTCAGGCTCCCCGTTCCAGCTCAAATTGTGTTCGATTATTTCCAGCGCCATGACATTGTCTCGTCTCCTGTTTATATTCCGGCAGTGTTCGCGAACACTATATAGATATGTCCTTGGCTGTGTCCATATTCTGTAATAATGCCTGTTTGCAGCGCATAATAATGCCTGTTTGCAGCGCAATGGATTTGCCGCGTATGTTCGCAAACCCATTGAGCCAGTCAATAAATACATCTGAAACGGGCAAAGCGTATTTTTTCAGTGGAGATTATAATAGCCCAAAGCTAAAGTATGGCGTAAAAAAGCGGGACGGCATATGCCGCCCCGCCCGTTGTTTGGCAAATCAGCCTTTCAGGCTGTCAATATAGGTATCGTAGGCTTCCTGGAATATCTCTATGATTCTGTCGATATTCAGCTTCTTCAAGCCTTCCACATAGCTGTCCCATTCGCTCAGTGGCTTTGAATTGTCCAGGAAGGATGAATAGTTTTCACTTATATAGGTCACCACATCAGATTGCAGTGAATTGATTTCATCCGTCTGTTCCTGAGTCAGCTTAACGCCTGCCGGCCATTTATACGCGCCGTCATAATTATAATCATCCCAGAAGTAATGAATGGCAAGGAGCCTGTCTCCACCGGGGATGATATATTTTCTGGCGGTGTGCTCCAGACCCGGCTCGGCAAGGGAGTTGAGTCCATAGAACATGCAGGCCCAGGCAAAGGCAAGGCCTTCAGGATATGCGCCTGGTTCGGTAGCAACGATTTTTCCTGCTTCATCTCTCTCCCAGAGCACTCCTTCAGGACCATAGCTTACGATGAATGATCCGGAGGGGCTGTATCTCCAGTCAAGCCATGTAATGGCAAGCTCTATGTTTTCACATGTGGGGCTGACAATAGCGCTTCCATAGAAGAACTTCGTCGTGTCCCCGCCGCAATGAACCGTCTGATTGGGTTCCAGCAAAGGCTTGTGAATCGGGACCCATTCACAGTCAGGATCGTCGGTGGTCGCCTGCTCATATCCCGCCACTTCACCCGGGCTCATGTATACATAACCCACCTGGGAAGTAACTATCTTGTCAGTAAACAATGTATTGTTGTCATATCCTGCCCATCCGGGATCTATAAGGCCTTCGTTATACCACTGGTTCAACCTGGTCATAAGGGCCTTGTCGTTTTCATTCATATTGGCAAGTCTGACCTGTCCGTCCACCACATACTGGGGTCCTACACCGAAGGGGTTTATGTATGGCAGTGTGTCATAAGAGTTGAAAGCGTAGTTGCCGGCCATGTCTATCGTGCTGAACAGTGGCAGCGGGTGTTCACAGTAGTTCTGCTTCATAAGAGTCAGCATATTATGAACATCGTCCCATGTGATAATGGTCTCGTTGGACAGACCAAGCTCTCTGAGCCAATCTCCCCGCGCCATATAGTTGGAACCTATGAATGCCACATCCGACAGCGCATAGAAAGCGGGAATGATATTTTCCCTGTAGAAAACGGTGTAGAAGGTTGTGTCATCATCTGGATCGAAGGTAGCCTGATAGATGTAGTTGGGCATATAGTCCATATAATCATAAAGATTTACCCACCATCCATCCTCAATATTTTTCTCAGGCGTTTCTGAGGTATAGGCGGTTGCTCCGCACATGATATCGCACAGGTCATCGGAAGCCTGGAGTATGGAATACGTCTCTCTGACTGTCTCAGTCGGGGCTATGACATACTCAACATTTACACCGGTCAACTCCCTGTGCTCTATAGCCTGAGGCATTGCCTGATAGCCTTCCTCAGGTATGTACATAGGAGTCCACACCACAGTCCAGAACTCAAGGACTTCATTGGTGGTACACAGCGGAAGCTCATAATCGTAAGGCTCCGTAGCCCATCCTTTTTCATTTTTTTCGAACTTTCCGACTGCAAAATTATAGGGGGAATCATCCTCCTCCGGAGGCGCTGTTTCTCCAGAAGGCTCGGTAGGTACCACGGTATCGTCATCCGGTGCTTTCGTGGGTTGGGTGCCGCCTCCGCCGCATCCGGCAAACATAGCAAAAACAAGTAATATTGCCAGTACCAGTGTCAGCTTTTTTTTCATGGTTTGCTCCTTTCTGATTATAAAATGCAGATTTAGTATTTATTAGCTCTGCATTATAAGAGAATGTTAATATATTATTAAATATTTGTCAACTCTATGTAATTATTTTGTTTTTTTGTCAACTCTACAATGCTCCCAACAAAAAAACCACCCTCCAAAGGTGGCTTCAGCTTAGAGATCTACGAAACATTTTCTTTTTAAGTATGAGCTCTTTTAGCGGATGGTCGAAAGAAAACAGTCAAATTCAAGTTAATGGTTTGAATTGGCTGACCTTTTGTAATTTACCTGCTCTTTGAATATGTTTATTTTTATTTCAGTTGCAGGTATCTGTGTGCAACATTCTGTGATATCGCCTGGTTCAATATAATTTCCACCGTCAAGAGTTGTTAGTCTACATTCTTCGGTATTCACTTCCACAGGTGTTTTTTTCCTCTGTTAGATTCTTAACTTCACAGAAATTGTCCGCTCGTATGCATATATAGGCACAAAAAACAACTGGAATCCCGCCCATAAATTAACCGGGCTGACTTATGACATATTCCTTTACCTCAATCCAGAGCTAATATTCCAGTGAATACCATGGGACAGATGCATTTATATTGTGTCTGCAATACCTGGGGCGGCATTTTTTATGGAAGTCATTGGAACATATGAGGGACATGACCTGCCCGGATAGTTATTGGCAGTAAGACGCAGGAAACGCCATGTTTGCCATATCGATTTGCAACACTGTCAGTTTCATAATTCATGCTTTTTACACCCGCTCTTAAATAATGCCTCAAGGTAAATAAAAAGATGATTTTTAAAGCCCAATCCCATTGTCACATTTTGCACCGGCAGCTATAGGCTAAGCCCGCCTTTTGAATAAGTCTGATATAATCCTATTTCCCCGCTCCGGGTCAATTCCAAGCTCCGAGAGATATGAATATTCATCCACTGTCCCCTCTCCCTGGGGGACCGCAAAGGAACCGCAGTCACTGCCGGAGGCGACGGGAACTCCTCTTAAATAAGCCTGCACAAGTATATCCTTCCGCTGCTCCAGCACACCCTCCACTACTGCGTCTGAAAACCTTCCGCACCCAAGCAGGTTTTTAACAGGCGCTATCGTGGGCACCCATACCGCTCCTGTCTGAAGGAATATGTCAATAACCTCCCGGTCTGCCCAATAGCCGTGTTCAATGCTTTTAATCCCGGCCTCCAGCGCTTTTTTGATATTATCGGCGCCGTTTACATGGCCCATTACACTAAGGCCCTCACCGGTACAGATATTCACAGCTTCCTTTAAAATATCAAGGCTCAGAGCCGGTCCGGACACGCCCCCTCCGGCTTTAAAATCCATTATTCCCGACACCATCAGCTTAATGAAGTCGGCGCCTAAATCCCTAGCTTTGATAATCAGCCTTTTCATATCGGAAACGCTGTCAAAACCGTGCCCGAACATGGAGCCATATCCACCTTTTTTATATATGGCGAAGACAGGGGTTCTGTAATCTATATCATATTCACCGGCAATTTTCCGCCCATGTGCAGAAACATGCCATTTATCCCCGCCGTCTCGGTAAAAAGTTATATTATGCTTTTTTAAAGCGGCAAAAACCCCGCGAATATACTCCTCATCGGGGCCGTTTTTATGTCTGTTCACTGCCCCGGAATAATCCGCTCCGTCCAGTATTATATGTCCATGACACTCGTATCTGTCCATATTCCGTTCTCCCATCAGTCTGAGTTTTCCTGGTCTCTCCCATGCCAGGGCTTGTACTTTCGTCCGGCAAATTGCCTGGGAGTAAGGTTGTACATCCGTTTAAAAGCACGCAAAAATGAGGAATAATCAGAAAAACCCGTCTTATATGCGGCCTGGGAGGCACTGTTTCCAGCCGCCAGCAGCTCCGCGGCCATATTGAGCCGTTTTTGAAGCACATAGCTGTGCACGGAGAACCCTGTCGCCCCTTTGAATTTGCGCATAAAGTGATATTTGCTTATAAAAAATCGTTTTGACAGCGCCTCAACACTCAGGTCACCGTCAAGATTTCCATTTATATAGCCAATCACTTCTTCAATTTTTGGGTCTATATTATACGCGCTGCTGTCAACTCCGGCCTGCCCTCTCATAAAACATCGGTTAAATTTGACCATGAGCTGGAGAAAGAGGGTTCTTGCCATGAGCCTGCTCCCAAATTCCGCCAGTTTCACCTCTTTTTCAAGCTCAGCCATCTTAGCCGGAAAAACAGCCAAATCCTCAGCAGAAAACCGCAAAAGAAACTGTTTATTCTGCCAGGACTCCTTAAAACAGTGTGACAGATTATCGCCCTCATAGCTGTGGGCGTCTAAAAACTCCCTGTTCATCCACAGGACTATCCTCTCATACATTTCCTCCCTGCTTATTACCGGTCTGTGTATGATTCCATGCCTTATAAAAAGAACATCCCATGGCTTTAAATAATATGTCTTACCCTCGATGATATAGCTTACCGAGCCGGATATAAATACCACTATCTTATCAAACTCGTGAAAATGATATTCTATATCCTGCGCTTCATTGTCTCTCAGGTGGTAGAGCCTGAATTCCTCATTCAGATATCCTCTGCTTATGGCAGCCCGCTCGTTTTCCATAAATTTTCCCGCCAAATATTACAGTATCGTTTTCCATTTGACTATACAGCACTTATTGCAATAATTCAAGCATATTTTGATATATACTTTGCATATATTTGCGCAATATAATGCCAATGGGATAGGAACACCGATTGTTCATCCATACATTGGGATTTTGGATAGCATGAAAAGGAGAGGCCATGGAGACGGTAGTTCAGGCGGTAAATAAAATATTCGGTTTTATTACACCGATTTCAGACTGGCTTTGGGAATTTCCCACAAACTACAGGCTCTGGAGCGACATACCTGTTGTTGGGAACTTCTCCCTGGCGATTATTCTGCTTGTGGGCACAGGCATTTTCCTGACAGTAAAAAACAGGTTTATTCAGGTTTCGCACTTTAAAGACGGCATCCGCTCGATAATAACCGGACGGTGCGTAAGCACCGGCATCTCACCGGCGGCCTCGTTTTTCCTCAGTACCGCCATGAGGGTAGGCCCGGGAAATATAATCGGGGTTACCGGCGCACTTACGGCGGGAGGCCCGGGCGCTCTTTTCTGGATGTGGGTGAGCGCCTTTTTCGGAATGGCCACAGCCTATGCCGAAAGCGTCCTGGCACAGATATTCAAGAGGAAGGACGGGGCCGATTTCGTGGGCGGCATGCCCTTTTATGGCAGAAAGTTGCTGAAAGATTCCGCCTTAGTGGGTGTCGGGCTAACCCTGCTGTATATGCTCTACGCTCTTTTCTGCTTTCCGGCCCAGGGCTTCAACACTGTCAGCGCGGTGGGAGAAGTGGCGGGCATCCTGACGGGAAAAACATATGCTCAAACCTCGGGTCTATACTGGATAGCCGCCGGCATTATTGTTGTTTTCACCGCCTATATCACATTCGGCGGAATAAAAAAAGTGACACGGCTGACAGATAAAGTGGTCCCCTTTATGGCTGCTCTATACTGCCTGACGGCTGCCGTCCTGATAATTATAAATTTTGACCGTATACCCTATTTCTTTGCCAGCGTGTTCGGCGGAGCTTTTTGCCCGGAGGCCGTGTTCGGCGGAGCCTTTGGGATTGTTATCCAGCAGGGGATTAAACGCGGACTGATGTCCAATGAGGCCGGCCAGGGAACCATTACAATGGCAGCCGCGGCCGCGGATACGGACCATCCCTGCCGGCAGGGGCTTTTGCAGGCGGTAGGTGTATTTCTTGATACAATCGTAATCTGCACTATGACCGGCTTTATAATTATCCTCGGTGGCTTATGGCTGTCTGAGGACTCGGCAAAGCTGCTCAACCTGGATAAGCTGCCGTATTTTCTGGCCTCCGTCGATGAGCTGACACCCTCGCCTGTGGGTGGAAAAGTAGTTAAGCTGCTTGTCGCATCCTGCTTCGGGATGTTTTCATATACCACCCTGCTGGGGTTTATCAGCTTTTCCGAAATAAGCTGCTCACGCATCAGCCCGAAAAAGGGGTTCAAGGTGTTGGTGAGATTGCTTTGCCTTCTGGTTATATCATTTGGTATGTCCTGCATAATGGCTGGTTACAAGCTTGATAACCTCTGGGCTTTTTCCGACCTGGGCAATATTGTCATCGTTTATGTAAACTTGCCCCTCATATTTCTTGGGCTGAAATATGTTATGAAAGCAACCAGGCACTACAAGCTGGCGGACGGCTCACCCTTCACCGCTGAGATTATAGGGTTGGAACTTGATTTTTGGACTTGACATCAAAAGTTTAACACCTCCTGAAGCCGGAAAGGATGATTTTCTTATGGACCTTTACACACCAATTTATACTAACAGATTGATACTCAGAGAGTTTGAGCCGGATGACTGGCAGGACGCCTATGAATATCTGTCCGATCCGGATGTTCTCCAGTTTATGGAGTACTATCCCTGCGGCGAAGAGCAGGCTAAAATATACGTGCAGACCATTTTGGCGCTGCAAAAAGAGCAGCCGAGAAGGCATATCAAGTTCGCTGTCTTATTAAAAAATACCGGAAGAGTTATCGGTGAGTGCGGGCTTATCATAGCCGACAACGATGACAGCGCCGGGCTCTGCTACAGACTTAACCGGACCTTTTGGAACAAGGGCTATGGAACTGAAGCTGCAGCCGCGGTTATTAAATTCGGCTTTGACCGTCTAAGGCTTCACAGAATAAGCGCCCTTTGTGACACCAGAAACACAGCTTCCTCCAGAGTGGCGGAAAAGACTGGAATGAAAAAAGAAGGCTGTATGAGGGAGCATAAATGGGTAAAGGACGGCTGGATAGATTCCTCGATCTATTCAATACTGGAGCATGAGTGTCAGGCAGAAGAAACGGCGGGAATAAAATCAGCCGTTTGATAAAAATACATATGCCCATATAAACACAAGCCGCAATCCCCGGCCGGGACATAGGCCTGAGTCTTGCGGCTTGTGTTTCTTAATGCTATAATCTTTCCATTAAAAAATACGCCGGGGCATTGGCTCTGTTTTCACGCGTTATCATATGCCTCAAGGGCGGGGATAAGACAGCTGGCAATACCGTCTACTCCGCATGTCATGAGAGTTATCAATATGGTGTCTCTGATTTCCTCTCTCGTCGCTCCTTCCTTTTTGGCCATGGGAACATGGGCGGCTACCGAGCCCACCTGACCTTGAGACGCCTTTATGCCGATATAAATAAGTTGCAAGGTTTTGGCGTCCAGCCCACCGGCTGCGGAAATAGCTCCGTACATGTCAAAAAAGGCTTTGGAAACCTGCGGCGCTTCCTTTTGGAAGACCTCAAATGGATTTTTACTCATTGTCACTCCAATCCCGCCGTTATTCGACGATTTGTTTTTCTTTCTAATTATACATTCGCAATAATTCTATTTCAAGCATTCAATGCTAATATAACATCCATTTAACAATTGCTTTTTGCAAACACATTTGCAAAAAGAGCAAATTTACTCTTTTTAACAGGCAAAAATAAATCTGTTTAATCCGTTTCAGATACATTGATTGACTGTCTGAATGGATTTTCGGATACACTGCAAATCTATTGTGCTACAGACAGGCATTAATATAACTGCGCTCCCGGCGGAAACACAGTTATAAAAGGGATTAGTTCTTTAACGTATAAGGAGGAAATGTTATATTGTTTAAAAATATAAAAAAATCCGCCGGGGCGCATATCGTCGCATCCGGAGTCGTTTTTATTTGGGGTATAACCTTTATTTCAACAAAAATCCTTTTAGAAAGCTTTTCCCCTGTTGAAATTCTGATAGTGCGTTTCGCGATAGGCTATTTGGCGCTGCTGGCATTTCATCCTCATTTCATCAAAACGGGAAGCTTTAAGCGGGAACTCCTCTTCATTGCCGCGGGTCTGTGTGGCGTCACACTGTATTTCCTGCTTGAAAACATCGCCCTTTTGTATTCCACCGCCTCCAATGTGGGAATTATAGTACCCATTGCTCCGCTGTTTACCGCGGTGCTGGCCCACTTTTTCCTCAAAGGTGAAAGGCTGAAGCTTAGTTTTTTCGCGGGCTTTATCCTTGCCATAGCGGGAATAGTCCTGATAAGCCTGAACGGAAGATTCCTCTTGAAGCTAAATCCCCTGGGGGATATTCTGGCAGCCTTAGCGGCCATTGTCTGGGCAGTATACTCTGTTTTAATGCGGAAAATAAACCAGTATGACTATAACTATATAGCCTCTACCAGAAGAGTTTTCTTTTACGGCATTATTTTAATGCTTCCGGCTCTGATATTTATGGAGACAAGCTCCGACTTCTCCCGTTTTCTCGATATACAAAACATCGTAAATATTGCTTTCCTTGGCCTGGGCGCTTCGGCCGCATGCTTCGCGGGCTGGACCTGGGCTGTCGGTGTGCTGGGAGCGGTTAAAACAAGCCTTTACATATATGCCGTTCCGGTTGTCACCATAATTACCGCTGCCCTGGTCCTCAAAGAAACAATCACTCCCTTTGCATGCGTGGGCGCGGTTCTGACCCTGGCGGGTCTTTACATTTCAGAGCGAAGCAGCCTTAAAAAGACAAGACCTGACGATATATCAAGGAAATGACAGCTTCTATATCAGCCTTATTAGGACCATATACAATATGGTCCCTCCGGCTATGCTGACAAGTGTATTCCTTTTCCATAGGTGTAAGACTATAACTACAGCAACAGAAGCCAATTCAGCTATTCCTTTGGGCCACTGTAAAGGCACCAGACCTTTCAGACAATATACCACTAAAACAGCAATAATCGCCGACGGAAGCACAGCTGCAAGGTATTTTACCGCCTTGGGCATGCCCCTCTTCCCTCCGAAAAGGACAAAGGGAAGGAGCCGAGTTACAAATGTGCACACAGCCGCTGTCGCAATTATAAAAACAGCATCCAAAAACGAAGTGCTCATCGCTCCGCCTCCCGTCCACCCTCTATTGAAGGTCTCAGCAGCAGCAGAACCGCAACCACCGCCGACAAGGCCGGCAGGAGGAAGCTTTCCGCCCCGAGGGCAAGAAGTGATATAATACCGCAAATCAATCCGACAATAGCGGGGACCCGCACTCCGTCCGTTTTCCACCGTTCAACCAGGATCACGACAAAAAGCGCCGTCATGGAAAACTCAATTCCGTCAAATCCAAAGGGTATCAGCCGGCCAATCAAAGCCCCCAGAACCGAACCGATTATCCAATAGCTCTGATTAAAAAGAGCAATTAAAAACCTGACCCTGTTCCCGTCCATTTCATCGGGAAGCTTAAGGGAGCACAAAACGGAATAGGTCTCATCCGTCAGCGAAAAAATCATATATGGATACCGTTTGCCCATGGATTTGAATGTCTCAATAAAGGACAGCCCGTAGAACATATGCCTGCTGTTTATAAAAAGCGTTGTCAGCGCCACAACGGGAAGCGCCGTCCCACTACTTAGAAAAGAGACCAGCACAAACTGAAGGCTTCCCGCGTATACAGTAAGGCTTGTAAAGAAAGCCCATATATAGTTAAAGCCCGCCTTCTGGAGAAGTATCCCAAAGGCAATGCCCAAAAAAATGAACCCGAACAAAACGGGCAGTGAATTTATAAAAGCAAATTTTACTTCCTTTAAAGAACTTTTCTTCATCAACAAAACACCATCATAGCGTAATAACAGACTCATTTTAACATAAATCGCAAGAAAATAATTGGTTTAATATAAATGATATTAACTGAAAAAAACTCTTATATTTCAATATAATGAATAACAATGGCACCGGACAAAGACAAACCCCCGTCCCATGGGGACGTCCCCATGGGACAGGGGCGGCAGAATTAAGTTTGTTTATAGGTTATTCGGAAGCCTGCGCTTTCTGCTTTTCCTTTTTCTCGCCGATGCTGAGAATAAGGTTGAGGACAATTCCGAATATTGCGGCTGCCGCTATACAGGGCACATTCATCCCGAAAAACGGAATGTTGCCTCCGAAGTAATACTGACCTCCCAATCCGATTACCATAATTGTGGCTATAACAGCAATGTTTTTAGCGCTGAACATATCCACCTTTTTATCTATCATAATCGCGATCCCCTGAGCGGCTATGGCCCCGAACAGGTATATCTCAAGTCCTCCGATAACAGCCAGAGGTATTCCGTATACCACTTTGATAAGGGGAGTGAAGCAGGATATCAGCATTGCTATAATTGCAGCGGTTATTAAAACAGGGATGGAAAACACCTTTGTTATCGCCATTGTGCTGATATTTTCACCGTAATTTGTTCCTGCCGGACCGCCCACCAGGCCCGAAATCATGTCTCCGATACCGTCCCCGATAAGGTTTCTGTCAAGCATGTCGGCAAGTTTATATTCCAGCTTACGGCCCTTTTTCGCCGCCAGGTCGTTAACGTAAATATCCAGCTGGTATATATGTGCTGTAGATTCCGGTATTGTGGCTATCGCCACAGGCATTATCGCGGCTACCGCTGCAAGGGAGTACTTTGGGAATGTAAACGCCGGCACAGCAATGGGTCCCCACGACCACAGGGAAGCGTTCAGAGCCGCTTCGGGCATTGCTCGGAAGGCATTGTACCCATCTCCCCCAACGGCATATATTATACCCGCCGTCGCACACCCGGTCAGGGCTCCGAGCAGGAGGGGAAGCTGTCCCAAAAAGCCCTTTAAGTACCTGGAATATATAATAGTTGACAAAAGGGTGACAAGGGATATTACCCAAATCCAGTCTGTTGCCAAAACGGTGGCCAGTCCCTGCTCAGCAACTTTTTCAGCAGCCATCGGCGCCGCGTCTGCGAGGGCATTGCCTGCCAGAGTAAGGCCTATAATCATGGCTACGGAACCCGTAATAGAAGGCGGCAAAATCTTTTCAACCGCGTCCCGTCCGCTGATTCTGACGAGAATACCCGCTGCTATGGACACAAGACCCGACATGATTATTCCAAATTGGGCTACGGATATCATATCGGGAGGAAGCACTCCCGAATCCATAACAACCCCCTGAGCGGCCATCAGGCTGCCAATTGCCGTCAGATAAGCAAAGCTGGAGCCGTAGTACATGGGGATTTTCCTACCGGTTATAAAAATAAAGCACAGGGTTGCCAGACCACTGGCAAATATTGTTGTAGAAACCTGAAATCCTGTGATGAGCGCCACCGTTACGGTAGCAGGGAACATTACCACAACCTGCTGCAGGGCATACAGCAGCAGCTTTACCGGCGACGGTCTTTCATCCGGTAAATAACCCACAATTTCCTTAGTCTTTTTCATTTTCCAGTTCCTTCTCTTTCCTGTTTTTCATTTATTGTTACATTAGTCACGCCGTCACACTCAGTCAGATTAACGGCAATGATCTCATTGAGTGAAGTCGGAATGTTCTTTCCGACATAAGTGGCCTTAATGGGTAGCTCCAGATGACCCCTGTCCACTAAAACAGCCAGCTGTATTCTGGCTGGCCGCCCGATTTTCATCACGGCATCCAGGGCGGCGCGAGCCGTCCTGCCTGTGAAAATAACGTCGTCCACAAGAACTACCGTCTTTCCCTCCACCGTAAAGGGTACATTCGTCCTGTTTACCACAGGCTCCAGGGCTATTTTGTTTAAATCGTCCCGATACAGCGTTATATCCAGCTCTCCTACGGGGATTTCACAGTCTTCGATTTTTTTTATGTTCCGGGCGAGTCTTTTGGCCAGGGGAACTCCCCGGGTTCTGATTCCAATCAGACACAATTTCTCCGTTCCATGATTCTTTTCAATAATCTGATGAGCTATCCGAATCAGTACCCGGTTTACGTCATCTTCATTCATAATCTGAGCTTTTATTCTCATTTTCAATCCCATTTAATTCGTAGTCTATTCTTTCAGTATGTTTTTGGCCGCAAAAAAGCCTTGTCCGCAACAGGGCAAGGCAAAATAGCGATATTTGATAAAATCAATATCCCAGACCATATCGTTATTGTTCCCTTGCCGGTATCACAGTACCGCCTTAAAGGTTTGGTATTTTGGTATAATAATATATCATTATTTTTCAAATTGCAACACATTTTTAGAAAAAATGCGGCATCTCTCACCAAATATTGCTGTTAAGTAATTATGCTTTCCTGATATGTTTCCAATAATATTCACTATTTTATAGATATTATCATGTCTTATAGGAGCACTGTTAATGATTAACCCTTTTCGCTATTCAAACGACAATAAACGTTATCATACCCTCAGTTATTATAATAAGTCCCATGGTATAGCCGCATACAAGGCTGTTTTGGACGCGGGGTTCACATGCCCGAACATAGACGGGACAAAGGGTACGGGGGGGTGTATATTCTGCAGCGGAGGGAGTGGGTATTTTACGGCCGGCCCTCAAATGAGCATAGAAGAGCAGCTGGAGCGGGAGCTGGCGTGCATCCGCCATAAGCACCCCCCGGCTAAAGCCATTGCCTATTTTCAGGCTCATACAAATACCTACTCTGAGACCTCCCGCCTGCGTGAACTTTACGAAAGGGCCCTGTCCGTCCAGGGAGTGTGCGGTCTTTCAATTGCCACACGCTGCGATGCCCTGGAAGCCGAAACCCTGGACTATTTGCGCGAGCTCAACACTCGCACCTATCTCACCGTTGAGCTGGGTCTTCAAACCATACACGACTCCACGGCGGAAAAAATAAACCGCTGCCATACCTTTTCGGAGTTTTTGCAGGGATATTATGAGCTGAAAAGGGCAGGGATAAGAGTATGTGTGCATATGATTAACGGTCTTCCCGGTGAGGATGAGGAAATGATGACAGAGAGTGCTACCCAGGTGGGGAGGCTCAGGCCCGACGCGGTGAAGCTGCAGCTGCTCCATGTAATCAGGGGGACACCGCTGGAACAGATGTATCTAAGGGGTGAATATACCCCACTGTCTTTGGAAGACTATATCAATATTCTGGTCCGGCAGCTGGAGGTTTTACCGCCCGAAACGGTAATAGAGCGCATCACCGGGGACGGCAAGGCAGGAGAGCTTATAGCTCCTCTCTGGAGCCGCGACAAACTCAGAGTACTGGGCTCAATTGACAAAGCCCTTGCAGAGAGAGACACCTGGCAGGGCAAGTATTACTCCCAATAGACAGAGCTTTGGGCTGGTTTAAAAAGGAGCTGTAGCAATACGAAAATTGCTGCAGCTCCTTTTTACGACATTACCTGAAAAAAATGCGCCCTATGAATTACTCCCATCCATTCAGGACAGCCTACATCCTGGCTTCGGGAATAAAGGTGGCGCAATCCGTTTCTTCAGATTTGCTCGCGCTTTTTGGCTGAACTTCAATTTTATCGGCGCTGCAATGGTCACCCTGCATATAATAATGGCAATTTGTCACTATGCACTTTACTCCCTGATTTGGCCTGTCCATTTTAGTCGCTTTCATTTTTACCTCCTGCCAAAACACTGAATATAGTTCAGAGCCGTATTATTATTTGATAATCTTCAAGGTTTTATTCCCTGCATGAGGTCTTACATTAATACCTGCTGAACAATTCAATAACGCAACAATAGCAATACTTTGACAGCTTTTTAAATTGTTTTGGGTGCATACAGGCAGTCAATCAATATATCTGAAACGGGGAAAATATATTTGTTCAGCGGACATTACGCTAACTTCTTTGTAAATTTTTCCATTACCTTGTCTCTCTGAAAATCTCAATTATTTCAGCGTCGGTTATATTCTGCAGGTAGGAATTGAGCTTATCCATTATACTGTCGCCCAGTGCCTTTGTGCCTGATACCAGGGCTATGCCCAAAATGATTGTTTTGTGCAAATCCTGGCTGTCCACCTCGGCTATTGAAACATTGAACTTATTTTTTATTTTCGCGATGATACTCTTTACCACCGTTCGCTTTTCTTTCAGTGAATTCACCCAGGGAGCATACAACTTTATCGTCTCAACAGTAATAATCATATGTCTTCATCCGTTCCAAAATAAAAATGTTTGCTTGTTATGGCCATTTGGCTGTGCTATAATGCAGTGAAGTTTAGCTTTTCATATTTTTAGGAGGAACTCTTTTTCATGTTACCGGCGCTGATTACTTTCGCTGTCACCTACTTACTGATGATATTCCTGCCCAAATACCGGGCATATGTGGCTCTTGCTTCCGCAGCCTTATTCGTTATCTCCGGCACACTCCCTTTAGGTGATGTGCTGACCGAAATAGACTGGAATGTAATTTTAATGATAACCGGCACAATGGGAATTGTGGACCTTTTTATTGAGTCCAGAATGCCTTCCCGCCTTGCCGATATGATACTCAACAGAGTTCCGGATGTAAAGTGGGCAATAATAGCCCTTTCTGTTTTTGCCGGCTTTATATCGGCATTTGTGGACAATGTGGCAACGGTGCTTATGGTGGCGCCCGTAGCCATAACCATTTCGAAAAAGCTGGAGATATCTCCGGTACCAAGCGTTATAGCCATTGCAATCGCGTCAAACCTACAGGGGGCAGCCACACTGGTGGGCGACACCACTTCAATTATGCTTGGCAGCTATGCGAATATGGATTTCTTGGACTTTTTCTGGATGAATGGCCGCCCGGGTATGTTCTGGATTGAACAAATAGGCATGGTTGCAGCAACGGCTGTATTGCTGTGGGTCTTCCGCGGCTACAGGCAGAAAATCGGAAGTTTCAATATTACCGAAGTAAGAAACTATTTCCCCACCTATCTTCTCCTGGGCACGGTAATTCTGCTTATACTCGCTTCCTTCATACCAGAAAAACCCGCCGCTACAAACGGTATTATCTGCATCAGCCTGATGATTATCGGCATAATATACGAAATGATTCGCCAGAGGAAAACCGCTGTGTTCAAGAAAACTATAATGGGCCTTGACTATTTCACCATCCTGCTCCTGGCCTCTCTTTTTGTGGTAATAGCCGGCATCAGGCAAGCGGGCGTTATTGATGCCATAGCATCCCTTTATCTGAGAATTGGGGGAAACTCACCTTTCATCATGTACACCATCCTGCTGTGGTCCTCTGTGTTGTTCTCTGCTTTTATCGACAATATTCCCTATGTGGCCACAATGCTCCCTGTGGTGTCGGGAATAGCGTTGAACATGAATGTGGACCCCAACCTGTTTTACTTTGGCCTGCTGGGCGGGGCAACTCTGGGAGGCAACCTAACTCCCATCGGAGCCTCGGCAAATATTATGGGTATCGGAATTCTCCGGAAGCAAGGCTATGAAGTAAAAAACAGTCAATTCACATCCATAAGCGTGCCTTACACCCTTGCGGCAGTGTCCACCGCCTATGTCCTCATATATATTCTGTGGGGTATTTTATAAGGATATAATATATTCTATAATAAGGAGAAGTGTCGTATGAGCAAAAGATTTATCCTGTGTATAAGCCGCCAGTTTGGAAGCAACGGAAGAATCGTGGGCGAAGCTCTTGCTGAAGAAATGGGAATCACCTGCTATGACAAAAAGCTTCTTGAAAAGATCGCCTCGGAGCACAACCTGTCCGAGGAATACGTTATGCAAGCCGACGAAAAACCCGTGAGAATGTTTTCCAGAGGCTTTCCCATGGGCTTCAGAAATCCCTATAAGCTGGATTATATCGAATCCCTTTACTACACATTCAATGACAATTTCTTCAGTATACAGGCCCAAACAATAAAAAACATAGCCTCGGAGGGCTCATGCATTATCATTGGCCGTGTGGCGGATTTCATTCTGAGAGACGACCCGGATATGCTATCGATATTTGTCCACGCCGACCTGAAGTACAGGATAAAGACCGTGATGGAAAGAGAAGGTGTGGATAAAGGCAAGGCCGAGCAGATGATTAAGAAGAAAGATAAAAACCGGCAGAATTACTACAACTTCTATTCAGATAAAAAATGGGGCGAATGCGTTACCTATGATTTTTCGGTTTCCACATCAAAATTCGGCGTGGACGGCGCGGTCAGGTCAATTTTAAAGCTAATTGACTATTAATACCGGGTACGGCGCATAGTCCTGCCTTCCCTTGCATCGGCTGCTCCTGGGAATATTGTTTTTTGACAATCCAATCCGCTTTAACAGACAGCCTACCGAAAATTTATGCCCTGATAATGATAACCCAATCCCGCAGCTGCTTTAGCTGCGGGATTGCTGCAATTTTGCCCCGGGATTATGCTGGCCATCACATTCTATCTTTTGAATTCCAACACGCATTTGTTTTCACGGTGCTCTTTTGAAGCAAGGCTTATAATTTTCTACTATTGGGATATGCTGTCCATATTTTCACTCGCCTATGAACTGGCCGATTAAATCTCCAAAATCGAAGCCGCCCGACGCTCCATCCCCGGGCTCTTCCTCCGACTGCTCTATAAGCTCCTCAATTCTCGCAATTGCCTGCTGATACTGACCGGGCTGCGGATCTCCCAATACAGTACCCTCAAAGCTATGTCCAATCTTGAATGAGGGTACGGATACGCTGACACTTCCGGACATTATCGCAATCTTCATGGGTACAGCCTGGGTCCCCGAGGCTGCATCATGATATTCCATATGCTCACCCTGAATACCGAATACACTGGGATTTAGCACGCCGCCCCCTGTCATTTCCGGCGAAAGCAGGGCCATGGACTCATATTCTATCAGAGGGGATATTCCAATCTCGCCCTGGGGAACACCATAATCGGAGTATTCCTCAATATCATAGGGCACCACATCAAATACTATGTTGTTTGCAAACACATTCATATCAAAGCCTCCAAAGGCCGCAATCACTTCATTGGATATACTTGAGATATCCAGCTTGGCGCCGATATAAGCCGCTCCTTCATATGTACCGTTTACATCGGTTCCTCCGGCTTTCTGCGCTATAAGCACCAGAGTGTATTCCACAGTCAAGCCGTCGACGGTTACGGGGATGGTCTGGTCCACATGCAGGGTCCAGTCGCAATCGAGAAGCTGGGAGTCCGGCAGATTGACATTGCCTGTCACTTCCGGGCTTGCGTCCTTGTCATAAGGCGTATTCGGAGTGCCGGGCACTTTCTGTATACATCCCGATAAAAGAAGCAGTAGCGCAAAAAATACCGCACAAAGAAATACCTTCATAAGCATCCTCATTTCTCTTTA
>JAAYOP010000117.1 GCA_012520295.1 Clostridiales bacterium
TGTCCAACAGCTATGGAAAGCATTGAAAAGGTGCGTTAGACTTTTCAACGCTTCCCACAGCGCTACTACTACTTACCATTGACAGACTTCCTAAAAAAATGGACCATATGTTTGACAACCGCAGATTGTCAAACCCTTGAGGATTTGACCAAAACTGGACATATTATTTTTTGAGTGCTATAATTCAAAGACGAAGTAAAATATTCAGTTAACTGTTACAAGAGGGATAAAAATGTCTATGGATAAAGCGGATATAAAAAAGTGCGAAAACACCGATATAAAACCAGAAGATGAACCAGAGGATGAAATCAAAATCGGCGGACGATTAAATACGCATTTTGACTGCTTAATATCAGACAGATTACTGTTAAAATTAAAACAGCTGCATACCAGAACTCTCCTTGAGAATCTGGTGTTTTTTGCCTTATATGGAGCGATGTCGGTTATATTTACCGTTATCCTGTTCAGAAAAACCGGACCCTGGCAGCTTTTACCGGTAGCGGTTATTGCCGGAGCTATATTCTATACCATATCATTATTTTTTGATTTCCGGAATAACATGCGCATCTTTCTTTGGATTTCAGGGCCTGTTTTTTCGCTTATCATAACAGAAACTCTAGTAGGCAATATTAAAATATCACCACTGGTGATTAAACTTACATATAACCAGGCCATATTAAACATAATCTGGTACTATATACCTGCCGTAGTGTTGTTTTTTGTAACCGGGAGGCTCAACCTGTCCTCCGGGATATCCACTGTATTGGGATTTGTATGGGGCAATTTGAACTATTACCTTCTCCAATTTCGGGGCAGGATACTGTTTCCCGCCGACCTGACTGCCATTGGAACTGCTCTCCGGGTCCAATCGGGCTATGACTGGTCATTTAATGCGGAGCAGTGGGTATTTTGCGGAGTGCTGGCAGTATACCTGGCCGCTCTGATTACCACCAGGCCGAGGAAAGATGCCAAAAGGCCAGGTGTTTTCATATCGGTATCGGCTATAGCAGCCTGCGCAGTATATATTTATGTTTTTTTCGGAACGTCTTTTATAAAAAATATGGGGATAAAACCGTCTTTATGGTATACTCAGCAAAACGGGGTTTTGCTGAACTTTATGGTTAATTTAGATTTCAGTCATACGTCCCCGCCGCCGGGTTATGCGCCCGAGGTGATAAACGGGCTCATAGACAGCACGGAAGCGCCGGTGAATGGCAAAAAGCCCGATATTATTGTGGTTATGAACGAGGCTTTTTCTGATATAGGCGTACTTGGCGAGTTTGAGACAAATACGGATTATATGCCCTTTTTCAGAAGCATAAAGGAAAACACAATAAAAGGCTACGCTTACTCGTCGGTATACGGTGGAAATACAGCGAATTCGGAATTTGAGTTTTTAACGGGAAATACAATGGCATTTCTGCCTGCCGGTACTGTGGCCTATCAACTATATGCATCTGCTGGTGACTATACTCTTACCGGACAACTGGGCGGATTGGGGTATACTGCCATAGCAATTCATCCATATGAAGATTACTGCTGGAACAGGCAATCGGTTTATGAGTATTACGGATTTAAAGATACATATTTCATCGATGACTACGAAAAAACGGGCTATGTGAGGTATTACATAGGGGACAAATATAATTATCAAAAACTGATTTCCGTTTACGAGGAATACAAGGACAGGGAACCTGAAACGCCGCTGTTTTTTTTCAATGTGACAATGCAAAACCACGGTAGCTACTATCAGGATTGGGTTAACCTGAACCGTACTGTTTATTTGACCGGAAAAAACAAGGAGAAATATCCTGATTTAGACCAGTATTTATCGCTGATAAAGGAAAGCGACGAGGCACTGGAAACTTTGATTGACTATTTTAAAAAAGTTGATAATCCAACAATAATTATGTTTTTTGGGGATCACCAGCCTTCCCTCGACAGCGAGTTTTATGAGAGCATTTTTGGGAAACCGGTGGAAGAACTGACTGTCTCGGAAAGAGAGAAGCTGCATATGGTACCGTTCATGCTGTGGGCAAATTATGATATTGAGGAGCAGGACGGGGTAGAAGCATCCTTGAATTATCTGTCCCTCCTGCTGCTGGAGGCCGCACAGCTTCCGAAGACGGCATACCAGGAGTTTTTAACCGCACTGTGGGAAAAAATCCCCGTAATAAACGCAGTCGGATATCTGGAGGCGGGAAGAGAATTTACCGACAATATCACAGTTCTGTCAAAGGATGCACAAAACCTGATAGGAAAATACAAGATAGCTCAATATAACGGAATATTTGACAAGATAAACATGGTTAAGGATTTCTTCTTTTTAAAGCAGGAAAACTGATATACAATGGAAAGGCGGTCCGCTGGTGAAATATTTTAAAAAGATTACCGGTAAAAGTGTCTACCTGTCTCCTATGAATACTGAGGATGCCGAAATCTATGTTAAGTGGCTCAGCGATTTGAGTATAGCTGAGAACCTGGGCAATGCGGTAAAAACCATATCTGTTACAGGCGAGAAAGAGTGGATTGAAAAAAACTCGCATCTCTGCCAGTATGCAATAGTAAAATTAGAGACAGATGAATTAATCGGCAATTGTGGATTTAACGACCTAAATCACATAAAACAGTGTGGTGAGGTTGGTTTGTTCATAGGTGATGAGGAAAACCGGAACAAAGGCTATGGTACAGAGGCTTTAAAGCTCCTTGTGTCCTTCGGTTTTGATTATCTGAATCTCAATAACATTATGCTGAAGGTTTTTGAATTCAACGAAAGGGCGATTAAGTGCTATAAAAAAGTCGGATTTAAAGAATTCGGCAGGAGAAGGCAGTCATATTATCTTAAAGGAAAATATTATGATGAAATCTATATGGATATCATAAGAGCAGAAAGGCCAAGCGTATAAAATAAAAATTAAGAACAGAAAACTGAAAGCTGGATGACAGCTTGACCGAAGTGTTTAAAGCGGCTAAATTCCGGTATGGAAATCAGACAGGAGGCCACCGGCAAATGCGTCTTATAACCAGAGATAAAAGCTTTTATAAAACCTTTTTTCCGCTGCTGATTGTAATCAGCCTTCAGAATCTTGCTTCAATGGCCGTCAACATGGTGGACAATTTTATGCTGGGCGCCTACAGCGAGCTTGCTTTGTCGGGAGCAACGCTGGTTAACCAAATTCAGTTTACGCTCCATCAGCTTGTGGCCGGAATAGGGGCCGGTGTTGCCGTGCTTGGTGCCCAGTACTGGGGAAAGGGTGATATTGACCCGATCAGACGCATAGCCTCTTTGGGGGTTAAGTTTGCCTTTGTCGGCGGACTGATATTTTTTGCGGCTACGGCCATTGCCCCCGCCGGAGTATTGGGGCTATTTACCAGAGATGAAAATGTCATTGCCGAAGGAGTCATATACCTGAGGCTGATGTGCTGGACATATATCATATTCGCAATTTCAAATACCCTGGTATATTCCCTTCAAAGCGTTGAAACGGCTTTTATCGGAACACTCATGTCCGTGTGCACAATAATCATCAACGGTTGCCTGAATTATTGTTTTATTTATGGAAATTTCGGGGCTCCTGAAATGGGCATAAAGGGAGCAGCTATAGCAACTTTAACCAGCAGAACAGTAGAGCTTACAATCCTTTTGATATACATATTTTTTATTGACAAAAAACTGAAAATCAGACTCAGGCACTTGTTTAACCTCGATTTTACATATCTGCGGGACTTTATAAAAGTATCCATGCCTCTTGTTATCAGCGGCGGCCTATGGGGAGTGGCTCAGGCCGCGCAGACAGCCATCCTTGGACATTTGGGAGCGGCGGTAATAGCCGCCAACAGCATAGCCGGAATTGTATTTCAGATATTTGCGGTTTTCGGCTTGTCCTGCGCCAATGCCGCGTCTGTGACAATTGGAAAAACAATCGGGAGCGGACGGCTTGATATGGTGAGGCCGTATACAAAAACCCTTCAGGTCATATTTATAATCTTAGGGGTTGTTGCCGGAGCCATGATATTCATATTTAAGGACTTAATTGTTGGGCTATATACCATATCCGACGAGACAAGGAAGCTTACCCTTCAATTTCTTACAATACTAAGTATCACGACAGTGGGAACCTGTTATGAATATCCGGTTGCTTCCGGCATAATAGCCGGAGGCGGAGATACAAAGTATCCCGCAATAGTTGAAAATACTTTTATGTGGCTTTTTATTATACCCTCAGCGTTTTTAAGTGCATATGTCTTCAAGTTTTCTCCCGTTATAACCTTCTGCTTCCTGAAGGTGGATCAGCTCTTGAAATGCATCCCGAATGGGATTCGCTGCAACAGGTATAAATGGGTGCGGAAGCTGACAAAGGATATTTAACAGGGATAATTGTCATCCGGTAGTGACTTTATATGGAAAATAAGGTATATTAGTGTTAAAAATACGGCAGGCAGCTTGCCGTGAGAGCTGCTGCCGCGGTATAAAAGCAGTGCACACTCCATGCTAAATACCTTGCTGTTATGCAACCGGACGGCATTTGCCTTTTATCCGCGGTATATGGAGATATGTATGTCAAAGCGTATCATAGTGCCGGATACGGGCAAGCCATTTAAGAACAATGCCACATATTGCGTAGGGACAGGGAGGATGGGCCTGGCTCTTCAAAAGGAATATGCTGAGCATTTAAAAGTCGTCCAGGAGGCGATACACTTCCGATATATCCGTGGGCACGGTCTTTTTTGTGATGATGTGGGAATATATCGTGAATATGAAATGGATGGAAAGACATATTCCCATTACAACTTCACCTACCTGGACGCTATAATGGATACCTTTCTGGAAAATGATATCAGGCCTTTTCTGGAGCTTGGATTTATGCCTGAAAAGCTTAAGTCCGGTGAAGAGCAGATTTTTTACTGGAAAGGAAATGTAACCCCTCCCTCGTCCTATGAGAAATGGGCGGAGCTTGTTAAAAACACACTGCTGCATCTGATAGACAGATATGGCAGGGACGAGGTAATAACCTGGCCTGTTGAGGTTTGGAATGAGCCCAACATCGGATTCTGGGCCGGTTCCATGGAGGAATATTTTAAGCTCTATGAGTATTCGGCAAAAGCCGTGAAGGAAGTTGACGAGCGTATAAAGGTCGGGGGACCGGCAATTTGCGGCGTGGAAACGGAGAAATGGCTCACATCCTTTTTTGAACACTGTATAAGGGAAGAGCTCCCGCTGGATTTTATTACGCGTCACTGCTATACGGCAAATCAACCGTCATTTGCAGGGCATTATATCTATCACACCATGATGCCGCCAACCCGCATGATAGACGAGTTGAAAGAAACCAGACAGATCATGTCCAGATACCCGGAAATTGCAGCTCTGCCACTGCATATAACGGAATTCAGTACTTCCTACTGCCCCATCTGCCCCGTTCATGATACTGTTTTCAATGCCGCTTACATAGCGCGTATTCTCAGCGAGGCGGGTGAATATGCGGATTCCTACTCCTATTGGACTTTCAGTGATGTATTTGAAGAAATGGACGTTCCCAAATCCGTGTTTCACGGAGGCTTTGGACTTGTCGCGCGGAATTCAATTAAGAAGCCCACCTTCTATGCCTTTGAGTTTTTTTCTAAGGCGGGAGAAGAATTGCTATACCGGGACGAGAATATGATTATAACGAGGAAAGAGGACAGATACGTTATAATAGGCTACAGCTGGCATGATATGCGAGATGGAAAACCTTCCCTGGATGAAAGGTATAAGCTTATTCTACCCACGCTGGGAGAGCGGGCCGTCCTAATAAAAAGAGATGTTGGAGGAGCTAACGGAAACCCATTGCAAACATGGAGTTATTTTGGGAAACCACGCAGTCTCAGCAAGGAACAGATAGAAATTTTGCAGGCTTCCGCCGCGCCCCTGCAGACGGTAAGCGGGCTGTCTGAGAAAAACGGGGTGTATGAACTGGATCTGACCATTGGATGCAACCACCTGTGCATGGTTGAGATTATACCCGTTGAGGATATGACTGACACATACCCGGGCTTTGACCCCAAGGAGTTTTACGGTATGGAGTGAATACTTCGCGGCAAATCCGCGCGTTAAAGACGAAATCCCGTTATCTTTTATTGATAACGGGATTTACAACGATTTTGGGGAATTTCAAAAATATGTATATCAGTATATGAAAGCTTATTTTTCAGGTTCTTTAATATCAATATCCTTTTTCGGTTTTGTGTATAAATCCTTGCTTAGGGCTGAAATGCAAGCTGCGCATGCTTCGCGAAGCTCATCTTTTTTGATTGAATATACATGTTGCCTTTCTGTCATGCTTGCCACTTTCTCAACCAGCTCTTTAGCCAAAGGATCGTCCACAATGGGAATGGTGTTAAGAGCTGTTGTGTGAAGTTCCTTATAGGATCTTACTGTGGATCTTTCCATCGCCTCTTTACAAGCGTCGGTAAAGAGGCGATAGGCGCTGATTTTAGCGTCGTATCTCTGTTTAAATTTGAAATTCTTCTTGCGAAACACCGAGGAGAACAGTCCCAGTATCACACAGAAAATAACTATATAAAATACTTTATCCATACATAACTCCATTCCCCATGTTTTTAACGAGATTTCTGCCGGTGGTACGCAGGATATTAAACCCGGTGAATATTCCGTTACAGTTAGTATAGACCACAAATACCAAATATTCAACAAGAAAGGTTAAAAATGAAGCTTTTAGGAAATAATCAAAACATAAACCCATATGCTTTTTAGACAGACAAATTGCCGGACCAAAAAGACAACATTGTCAGGCAATGTCAATACCGAAAGGTTTTATCAGAATAATGTCCACTGAATAAAAGCGTTTTGCAAAAAGAGCAAATTCGCTCTTTTTGATGGGCAAAACAAACCTGTTTTGCCCGTTTCAGATACAATGAATGCACTACAGACAGGCATTAAAATAAGCAGGAATAAGAAGAGGGAAAGAATAGTGATAATAAAAAGAAACGACGCTTTTCATAAGAAAACCGTCGAATCTTCTGGTGGAGGCAAAGGAACTCGAATCCCTGACCTCTTGCGTGTGAAGCAAGCGCTCTAACCGGCTGAGCTATGCCTCCTTGTTTTAAAATCACCGGAAAAAGCAACGCTCCTTCCGGTGAGAAATGTGGTGACCCGTACGGGATTCGAACCCATGTTACCGCCGTGAAAGGGCGGTGTCTTAACCACTTGACTAACGGGCCTTATATATGCCGGCAAATACCTCATATCCGAAATGCCGATTTCTAATCGCAGTGCCGATAACACATCGGCATTTCGGCGAATGCTGGTAGCGGCAACTGGATTTGAACCAGTGACACTTCGGGTATGAACCGAATGCTCTAGCCAACTGAGCTATGCCGCCCTAGGATTGGCTATGAGATTATACTGTAAACAGCAGGGGTTTGTCAAGAGTAAAGATACATAATTTATAATGTATTATTTAACAAATGCTTTACATTAAGAAATTCTAACTTGTTTAGCTTGAATTTTCAACGATAAAGATATTGTATAGTGTACAATGATATGGTCTAAAAAAAGAAGAAGCTGACCCCTAACTGTGGTAAAATGGTAAGTGCTAACAAACCAA
>JAAYOP010000118.1 GCA_012520295.1 Clostridiales bacterium
ATCTTAACAGGTTTCGCATGCAGGGGGAATAGGTTTTGCTATTCCTCCTTTATTTTTGCCAATTATAATTTTACACTAAGATTTACAAGATAAAATGTTAAATTATTAAAATTTATTACGATATATATCCTTGAAATGCATTTTTTTCTATAGTATAGTGGTTAAGTATAATTTGATTATTTGGTAACTGCTTTTTCGGGAGAGGAGGGATTACAGGTGTCGCTGGATGCACTGAAATCAATAACGCAAGCTGAGGAATCGGCCCGAAAAGCAATAGCTGCGGCAATTCAAGATTCCAGAGCTGCTGTCGATGAAGCTGAAAGAGCGGGACAGGATTTGATTGAAAAAGCAAGGCTCCAGGCTGAAGAAGAGGCGGCCAGGCTTATCAGGGAGACCGAGCAGGAGGTTTCAAAGGAGATAGAGGACCTTGCGAGAACCACTGTCAATAAAAAGGCAATAATGCGCTCTGATGTGGAAAAGCGGCTGGATCAGGCATCTGATTATATAGTCGGAAGGATTGTGAACGGCTGATGGCAATAGCTAAAATGAAAAAGATAAAAGGCTTCGCTATGCAGGCCGACAGAGACACACTTTTAAGAGAGCTTCAGCTTTTAGGCTGTCTGGAAGTGTCGGAGATGGGCGATGCGCCGGAGGAGAAGGAGTGGCTTGAAGGGTTGGAGGGCTCAGAGACTAAGCTTTCCGAATACAGGGATAGACTGCAGTCGGTGAGCTCGGCCATAAAGGCCCTTGACAAATACGCCTATGTTAAGTCCGCCATGTTCAAAAATCGCAGCGAGATTAAGCTGTCAAGCTTTTTTGATGAGCAGCTGCCGGAAAAGGCAATGAATTATGTGTCCGAGATAGAGGCGGCAGAGAGGGAACTCCTGCGGCTTTATGCACAGGAGGATAAAAAGAAAGCTGCGCTGGCGTTTCTGGAGCTGTGGCTGGACTTGGATGTCCCTCTGGATTATACGGACACAAATTATGCCGGTGTGTATTTCGGAACCATACCTGCCGGCAGCAATTTCGATGTTTTTCATGAGGAACTCAAGGAGGCTTCTGACCGGGTTCAGGCGATTGTTGCCGGGTCGGACAGGGAGCAGACAGGGGTCCTTGTTGTTTTCCATAAGGAGCATATTGAACAGGTCAATTCAGTACTCAGAAAATTCGGCTTCAACAGAGTTGCTTTTAAAGACTATACGGGGACTGCCAGGGAAAACCATGACAGGATTTCTTCCGAGCTTGCTTCTATAAGAGAAGAGATAAATAAAAGCCTTGAGAGGCTAAAGGAGCTTGGAGAAGGAAGAGAGGCTATCAAGCTCTATTATGACAGGATATCACAGCTCATAGCGATTGAAGAGACAAAGGAAAAGCTGATAGAGACGGACAAAGTCTTTGCCTTCAAGGGATGGATTCCCGCAGACAGAGTGTCTGCTGTGGAAAAAGTGCTGGACAAATTTTGCAGCGCATATGAGCTGACCGATCCGGGAAAGGACGATAATGTTCCAATTAAGCTTGTCAACAATCCTTTGACAGCTCCACTTACTATGGTGACAGAGATGTACAGCCTGCCGTCCTATGACGGTGTTGATCCCAACCCCCTTATGATGCCGTTTTTCACCATATTTTTTGGAATTATGTTCAATGATGTGGGCTACGGTCTGGTATTGATACTTCTGTCCCTTATAGTAAGAGCAAAGGTAAAGCTGCGCGGAACCGTGAAGTATATGATGGGGCTGATGACTCTCTGCGGAATTACCTCTGCGATGGTGGGATTATTGACAGGCAGCTTTTTCGGTGACGCCATACCCACAATCGCCGGATTATATGGCAAGCAGATTTCGCTGCCCTATTTATTCAGCCCCATGGAAGATCCGCTGTTGGTTTTGATTGGAGCGCTGATAATAGGCTTTATACAAATAATAGTCGGAATGGCTATCAATGCGTACATGCTGATCAGGGACGGAAAGTTTCTGGATGCCCTTTTTGATGTGGGTAGCTGGTGGCTGCTGTTTGCCGGGATAGGGGTCCTTGCCATGGGAGGAACCTATTGGGTAGCCCTGGCGGGTGTAGCGGCTCTTGTGCTCACACAGGGAAGAAGCAAGCCTACCCTTATCGGCAAGATAATAGGCGGAATAGCAAGCCTGTATGATATAACAGGCTATTTCGGAGATATACTTTCCTATTCGCGTCTGATGGCGCTCATGCTGGCCGGCGGAGTCATAGCAACGGTTGTAAATATGCTTGGCTCGCTGCCGGGAAGCATAATATTCTATTTAATTATATTCCTGATAGGGCATGTATTTAATATGGGACTGAATATCGTGGGAACCTACGTGCATGCTTCCAGGCTACAGTACCTGGAGTTTTTCGGAAAGTTTTACAGGGATGGCGGAAAGCCTTTTACACCGCTGTCTTTAAAAACGAAATATGTAGATATAATTAAGGAGGAGAATTAATCATGGTTGAATTTTTAAATCAATTTGGAGGAATCGGGCTTGCTTTCCTGGGCGGCGGACTTGCTGCTGCATTATGCTGCATAGGTTCCGCCAGAGGAACAGGTCTGGCAGGTGAAGCCGCGACAGGTCTTTTGGCTGAGGATCCCGGCCAGTTTTCAAAATGCCTAATACTCCAGGTTTTACCCGGAACCCAGGGACTCTACGGCATAGTTATCTGGTTTTTCACTCTTTTGCAGATGGGCGTATTCGGCGGTGGAGGCATGCCAAACCTCACGATAACAGATGGTTTGAAGTTCTTTGTGGCCTGTCTTCCCATGATGCTCGGCGGTTTTTTGTCGGCAATATATCAGGGCAGGGTGGCGGCCGCCTGTATAAATATTGTTGCCAAAAAGCCTGATGACTGGGCAAAGGGTATTATCCTCTGTATAACAGTTGAGTTTTATGCCATTCTTTCTCTTCTGGCCTCCTTCCTGATGCTTCTCAACATCGGCAGTTGGCTCAGCTGAAAAGGGAAGGAATACACAATATGAATGGTATTGAAAATATTACCCGGCGCATCGGCGAGGAAACTCAAATTGAGATTGATGAAATAATGAAAAAAGCCGATGAACAGTGCGAGGCTATAAGAACAAGATACAGGAAAATGGCCGAGGAAGAATACTGGAGGATTTTGAATAAAGGCAAGCAGGAGGCTGAGAACAGAGCCCAGCGTATGCGCAGTGTAGCTCAGGCGGAGGCAAAAAAGCAAATGCTGTCATTAAAGCAGGAAATGATCGGCAAAGTTTTTGAAATGGCTGTGGAAAAGATCCTGTCAATGCCTGAAGATCAATATGTGGATTTTTTAAAATCCCTGGCGGTAAAAGCGTCAAGGACGGGGAAGGAGCAGATAATCCTCTCTCCCGGTGACCGTGCCAGATATGGCAAAAAGATAGCTGTAGCCGCAAATGAAGCCCTCCTGGCAAAGGGCAAAACAGCATCCCTGACCCTTTCCGAGAAGACCGGAGGGTTTCGGGGAGGTCTTATCCTGAGCGAGGGCAGAGTAGAAGTTAATTGCAGCATTGAAACAATTATTGAGCTCAGAAGGAATGAATTGGCGGGAGAGGTTGCAAAGCTGCTGTACGAATAATACAGCCGTTAAGGAGGCAGTGATTTGGCAAAGAAGGTTAAGATAAAAGATACCGACTACCTGTTCCTTTCCTCATATATCCACGCCAAGGAGCCGAAGCTTGTGGGAGGAGCAAGGCTTGACAGGATGCTTGAGGCAAAAACTCCCGAAGACGCTTTGAAGGTTCTGGAAGAATGCGGCTGGCCTGCCTCTGACGGGACCGGTATGGAAAACCTGGAGAGGCTTCTTGCGGACAGGAGGGAGGCAGTATTTAAGGATATGAGCTCCCTTGCCCCCGATCCGAAAATTGTTGACCTCTTCAGGCTCAAGTACGACTATCATAACGCAAAGGTGCTCATGAAAGCAGCTGCGTCCGGTGTTGACGCAGAGGAAATCCTGTCGGAATCGGGAAGAATACCGCCGAAGAAGCTGATTGAAGCCGTTCTGGAAGGAAACCCCGGTGACTTGCCCAGGGCTCTTGCCGAGGCATACGCTGACGCATCGGATACACTGTCAAGGACAAGCGATCCCCAGATTGCGGACTTTATTATGGATAGGGCCTATCTTGACGAATATCTTTCTCTGGCCAATAAAACCGGCAGCAGCTTTATGAAGGGCTATGGGGTTTTATTGGTGGACACGGCCAATCTGAGAAGTGTGGTGCGAGCGTACAGAATGAAAAAGGACGCGGAGTTTCTCAGAAAAGCGCTTGTATCGGGCGGGACCGTGGATGCAGGACAGATACTGTCCGCATATGACTCTCCGGCGGATGTTCTCAACGTGTTTAAAGGGACCGGACTGGAGAAAGTCCTGGAGGAAGCGGAAAGGGCCATGGGCGGCGGGAGGCTCACGCTGTTTGAAAAGCTCTGCGATGAGGTCCTGTCGGAGTATATGTCCCGCGCAAAAATGGAGAGCTTCAGTGAAAAGCCGCTTATCAGGTACCTTTGGGCGGTAGAGGCAGAAATAAGTGCCGTAAGGATAATCATGGCGGGCCATTATAACGGGCTTCCCGCCGAAAGTATAAAAGAAAGACTGAGAGGGATATAGTATGAGCGGTTATAAAATTGCCGTTATAGGCGATAAAGACAGCGTCATAGGTTTTAAGGCTCTCGGTCTTGAGGTTATTGATGTAAATACCCCGGCAGAGGCAAAAGAAGCGTTTGCGGGGCTTTTACGAAGTAAGGATGAATATGCCATTATCTATATCACCGAGCAGCTTGCCGACAAGCTGTCCGACGAAATATCGGCTGCCAAGGATAAGGTTACACCGGCTGTAATCTTAATCCCCTCCAAGAGCGGAACCCTGGGTATGGGTATGTCTGCCTTGAAAAAGGCGGTTGAGCGTGCCATTGGGTCGGATATCTTACAGTAAGGCGGCTGTCATGGCACAGTAAGAGCCCGGGCTTCATTAAAACGACAGGAGTTTATTATTGCCGTCCAGGTTGATTGGGATACGGCGGCCGGGCGGAATGGAGGTTAGCGTGATCAGACTTTTATATCCCGCGGCGGCGTATACCTCCATTTGTTTTCTATCAAATTTATCTGCAGGAAATGGAGGGTATAGACATATATGAGCGGTAGAATTGTCAAGGTTTCCGGACCTCTGGTGGTTGCTGAGGGACTCTCGAACGCCAACATGGCCGATGTTGTCAAGGTGGGTAAACTGGGTCTCAGGGGCGAAATACTCACCATGACGGGAGACAGAGCATCCATACAGGTCTATGAGGAAACGGCGGGAATCGGGCCGGGCGACCAAGTGTCCACAACGGGAGCACCGCTGTCCGTGGAATTAGGCCCGGGTTTATTGGAAAACATATACGATGGTATTCAGAGACCTCTGACGGAAATAAGAGCCATCGCTGGCTCCACAATAACAAGAGGAATTGACATTCCCGCCCTCAACAGAGAAAAGAAGTGGGAATTTACCCCCAGTGCCAATGTGGGAGACAGTGTTGAACCCGGCGATATAATCGGCACTGTTCAGGAGACCCCTTCCATTGTCCACAAAATCATGGTTCCTCATGGCATAAAGGGCACTGTTGAAAAGATATTTGACGGCAGTTTTACCGTTACGCAGACGGTTGCTGCTGTAAAGCTGGAGGACGGGAGCATCAGAGAAATAACCATGATGCAAAAATGGCCGGTTCGCAAAAGCAGGCCATATAAGCATAAATATTTGCCTTCACAGCCCCTTTGCAGCGGGCAGCGCGTCATAGATACGTTTTTTCCCATAGCCAAGGGGGGGACTGCTGCGGTACCGGGTCCTTTCGGCAGCGGGAAAACGGTTGTCCAGCACGCTCTGGCCAAGTGGTCCGATGTGGATGTGGTGGTATATATCGGCTGTGGTGAGCGCGGAAACGAAATGACAGACGTGCTTATGGAGTTTCCCCAGCTTACCGACCCTACATCAGGTGAACCCCTCATGAAAAGGACAGTTCTCATCGCAAATACCTCTGACATGCCTGTTGCGGCCCGTGAGGCTTCAATATATACCGGAATTACAATAGCCGAATACTTCAGAGACATGGGATATGATGTGGCGATTATAGCAGATTCCACATCCAGATGGGCAGAAGCTCTCAGAGAAATATCCGGACGTCTTGAAGAGATGCCCGGAGAGGAAGGCTATCCCGCCTATCTGGCCTCCCGTCTTGCCCAGTTTTATGAGCGGGCGGGCATAGTGGAGTGTGTGGGAAGTCAAAGCAGAAGAGGAAGCCTGACGGCAATCGGAGCGGTGTCTCCTCCGGGCGGTGACCTCTCTGAACCTGTTTCCCAGTCTACAATGCGTATTGTAAAGGTTTTCTGGGGACTGGACGCGGGACTTGCCCATGCACGTCATTTCCCGGCAATTAACTGGCTGAACAGCTATTCCCTGTATTTGGACAATCTCCGCCCGTGGTTTGATGAAAACCTGGGAAAGAGCTTTCTCAAAAACAGAGAAAAAGCAATGGCCATACTACAAGAGGAATCAGAGCTTCAGGAAATTGTTAAGCTGGTTGGTATAGATTCCCTGTCCGACAAGGACAGGCTCACATTGGAAACAGCTAAGATGATCAGAGAAGATTTCCTGCAGCAAAATGCCTTTGTGGATACGGATAACTATTCTGACTACGAGCGCCAGGCAATGCTTTTGGAGATTATACTGAAATACGGAGAGCTTTCCCAGAGTGCGTTAAGCCAGGGGGCCAAACTGCAGGACCTTATCAATATAGAAGCCAAGGAAGTTATAGGCAGGGCAAAGGTTGTCCCCATAGACGAATATAAGGAAGAATACACAAGGATATTAAAGGAAATGACCGAGCAGATAAACAAGACTAAAGCAAGGGGTGAGCTGGATGATTAGGGAATACAGAACCATACAGGAGATTTCCGGCCCTTTGATGCTTGTTAAGGAAGTTGAAGGCGTTACCTATGATGAGTTGGCCGAAATTGAGCTGCCCAACGGTGAAAAAAGGCGCTGCAGAGTGCTGGAGGTAAATGGAAGCAACGCTGTGGTTCAGCTGTTTGAAAGCTCAAGCGGTATCAATCTGGCGGAAAGCAAGGTTAGGTTCCTTGGGCATGGTATGCAGCTGGGAGTTTCCGAGGATATGCTGGGCAGAGTTTTTGACGGTATGGGCAGGCCAATTGACGGCGGACCGGAAATCCTTGCCGATGCCTGGATGGATGTAAACGGGCTTCCCATGAATCCGGCTGCCCGGAACTATCCCTCTGAGTTTATCCAGACCGGCATCTCAGCAATCGACGGTCTGAATACGCTGGTAAGGGGTCAGAAGCTGCCCATATTTTCCGGCTCAGGTTTGCCCCACGCGTCATTGGCGGCCCAGATTGCAAGACAGTCGAAGGTTCTGGGTACCAAGTCCCAATTTGCCGTGGTATTTGCCGCGGTGGGTATAACCTTTGAGGAATCTGAGTACTTTGTTCAGGAATTCAAGCGCACCGGCGCCATTGACAGGACGGTGGTCTTTACAAACCTGGCAAACGACCCGGCAGTTGAGCGCATAGCTACGCCCCGTATGGCATTGACCGCGGCGGAATATCTGGCCTTTGAAAAGGATATGCACGTGCTTGTCATTATAACGGACATAACCAACTATGCCGAGGCTCTTCGTGAAATATCAGCAGCGCGCAAGGAGGTCCCCGGACGACGCGGATATCCTGGCTATCTTTATACGGACTTTGCCACCATGTATGAGAGAGCGGGAAGGAGGATCGGAAAAGAAGGCTCCATAACAATGATACCGATTCTCACAATGCCTGAGGACGACATTACCCATCCCATTCCCGACCTTACAGGATATATAACCGAGGGACAGATAATCCTGTCCAGGGAGCTCCATATGAAGAATATAATGCCTCCCATTGATGTGCTGCCGTCTCTGTCCCGTCTTAAAGACAAGGGAATAGGAGAGGGCAAGACCAGGGAAGACCATTCCGGAACAATGAACCAGCTTTTTGCCGCCTACTCGGCCGGCAAGGACGCCCGGGAGCTTATGACCATCCTGGGTGAGGCCGCCCTGTCGGATACCGATAAGCTGTATGCGAAATTCGCTACCGAATTTGAAGAGCGGTATGTGGGACAGGGCTCAGAAACAAACAGGAGCATAGAAGAGACCCTTGACCTGGGCTGGGAGCTTCTGTCCATACTTCCCAAATCAGAGCTAAAGCGCATTCCGATGGAGCATATCGAAAAATATCTGCCCGAAAAAGCATAAATCAATTAGCTTTTTGGCAGTGATTAACATATATTTATAAGGAGGCGATACGTTGGCTTCCATAACAATAAAACCGACGCGCATGGAATTAAACCGCATAAAGGCGCGGCTTAAAGTTGCCAGGCGCGGTCATAAGCTGCTAAAGGATAAGCGTGACGAGCTGATGCGCCAGTTCATGCTTGTAATAAAGGAAAACAGGCTTCTTCGCGAGAAGGTAGAAAGTGGACTGGCTAAGGCAATGGGCGCCATGTCGGTGGCTTCCGCTCTGATGTCCCCCGAAATGCTGGAGCAGGCCTTGCTCTATCCCAAGCAGAGCGTAGAGGTGAGGATGAAATACAAAAACATCATGGGCGTCAATGTTCCCGAATACGAATTCAGAACGAAAAACGACGATCCGTCGGAAATTTTTCCCTATAGCTATGCAATGACCTCCGGCGAGCTGGACGATGCCATATCCATCCTGTCGGAGACTCTTGATGATATGCTGGAGCTGGCAAGAGTTGAGAAGGCCATGCAGCTGCTGGCCCAGGAAATCGAAAAAACCAGACGCCGTGTCAATGCACTGGAATATGTAATGATTCCTGAAATGGAACAGAATATAAAATATATCAGAATGAAGCTGGAGGAAAATGAGCGGGGAAACATTACAAGACTCATGAAAGTCAAGGACGCAATTTTAAAGGAAGCCCATGGTTACGAGACGATCTGAGTATAAAAAGCAGCACAGAAAATAAGCAGCAGGTGACAGGATTAACTGTGTTACCTGCTGCTAAATTTTCAAATGGGCACTTTCGCGAAAAACTAAAAAACTGACACGATGGCTGTAAAATAAACAATTTTATCGCAAGAAAAAGCATTAGATTTAACACATTTATAGCTTTATACCGCAAAAAAACTATGATATACTTTTTTTAAAGTATACTAATAACACAAATAGAAAAACTGTCTCTGAAGGACAAACCGTGTCCGGAGCTGTGAGGAAGAAATGGATAAGATATTTATTGATTATCCATTTATTCATGTTTTGATTGGAGTATGAAATGGAAGTATTTGATATCCTGGCGCTTCTAGGCGGGCTTGCAGTATTTCTTTACGGTATGAATGTACTGTCCGCCAGTCTAACGAAAACTTCCAGCGGAAAGCTGGAGCAGTCTCTTCAAAAGCTTACCTCCAGCAGGTGGAGAGGCATTCTGCTGGGGCTTGTGACTACGGCTGTAATACAGTCCTCATCGGCGGTTACAGTGATGCTCGTAGGCCTGGTCAATTCCGGAATAATGACACTCAAGCAGAGCATAGGAGTTGTTCTCGGTTCAAATATCGGCACCACCGTTACAGCCTGGGTTTTGAGCTTGACAGGCATTGACAGCAGCAATGTGTTCGTCAACCTGCTCAAGCCCGCATCCTTCTCCCCTGTGATAGCCATTATCGGCGTAGGCATTATTATGATGTCAAAAAACAGCAGGCGGCGAGACGTAGGAACTGTCATGGTGGGCTTCGCGGTGCTTATGTTCGGAATGGAAATGATGGGCGATGCCATGAAGCCCCTGGCTGAGAGTGAATCCTTTGCCAATTTCCTTATTTTGTTCTCAAACCCGATAATGGGCGTGCTGGCCGGTACAATCTTCACAGGAATTATCCAGAGCTCTTCCGCATCCGTGGGAATACTTCAGGCCCTGTCGCTGACAGGTACCGTGACATATTCCTCGGCCATTCCAATAATAATGGGCATGAATATCGGAACTTGCATAACTGCCCTTATCTCCAGCATAGGAGTGAACAGAAATGCCAGACGTGTTGCGGTCTCGCATATAGGTTTCAAAATAATAGGCACAATAGCATTTCTCATACTATTCTATTTGCTCAATTCCATTATAGGTTTTTCATTCGTGTATAAAATGGCATCACCTCTGTCAATAGCTGTTTTCCACACATGCTTTAATGTATTCACCACTCTGGTTCTCCTCCCGTTCCTGGACAAACTTGAAAAGCTGGTAACGATGGTTGTAAGGGATAAAAGCGGGGCAAAAGAGAAATACGTGCTCCTGGACCGCAGGCTGCTACTCAACCCGCCCTTCGCCGTTGACCATTGCAAGACCGTAACAAACCAAATGGCGGAAAAGGTGAGGGAAAGCCTGTATACGGTCTTTGGCATTATGAGAGAGTATGATTCTCAAAAAGCAAGGCTTATTGAAGGTATTGAGGATGAAATTGATAGCTTTGAAGACAAGCTTGGAACCTATCTGGTTGAGATAAGCAGCAAGAGCCTCACCCTTGCCGACAGCAGAAAGGTTTCAATGCTGCTTCAGAATATCGGTGATTTTGAAAGAATGGCCGATCATTCGCTGAATATTCTAAAATCAATTCAGGAGATGAATGAAAAGAAAATTGATTTCAGCGAAGCGGCATGGAAGGATATCGATGTGGTTGAAAAAGCTCTGACCGAGATTATTGAGCTGGCCATAAACTCCTTTATAAACGAGGATCTGAACTCTGCCCACTTGGTGGAGCCTCTGGAGGAGGTTATTGACACTCTGGTATTTGAGATGAAAAGTCGACACACTCTGAGAGTACGGGAAGGCCAGTGCAATCTGGAGCTGGGCTTCATATTTGCTGACTTGGCCACGAATTTTGAGAGGATATCCGACCACTGCTCCAATATTGCCGTTTGCCTGATTGAGGTGGACAAAGGCAGCTTTGATACCCACGAATATTTAAAACAGATAAAAAGCGCCACAGACAGCTTTTTCTCTGAGAAATTTGAGATGTACAAGAAAAAATATACCCTGCCCTGACAGAACGGCAGTTGGACGATTTTGCCAAAACTTCTATAGTGACAAATCAAGGTGTTTTGCATACTCATGCAAAACGCCTTGATTTAGCTTTATGGGAGAAACTAGAAAGTATGCCGTCATATAAATCATAAAGACGGACAAAGCTCAATATGATGTAGTATCGGCAATCATGTCCATTATCGAAGCGGGCTTCCAGGAAGCTCCGAAAGAGGTGGGGGGTTGGATATTACGGACAGCCTTGTTAGCAGGTATGACGAGGCGGTAGGCCTTTTTCCCCGGCCTTTGCGGGATGAGTTTATCCGTCTCCCCGTGGGAGAGAAGGCTCTGGCGGAGGAATTCAGACTCAGAGCAGGTAAGATGGCCGCGGTTTTACTGCCCGGAGGCGAAAAAGCCGTCAGAGTACCCATGACTCTGGCAGATTTGGGCAGGATAACGGAGGCGGCTACCGAGGCCTCCATGCACTCAACCAGGGAGAGCCTGAAAAACGGATATATAACGGCGCCGGGGGGTCACAGAATAGGAATATGCGGCACAGCGGTGGTCAAAGACGGCGAGGTTACAGGATTTCGGACGATATCCTCCCTGGCCGTCAGAATTTCCAAGGAATTGATCGGTATCGGCAGGGAGCTTACAGGGAGCCTTTTTGAAAACGGGGAGTTTTTGTCAACCCTCATCATATCACCGCCGGGCGGAGGGAAAACAACCCTTTTGAGAGATATAATAAGGCTTGTCTCCGACAGGGGAAAACGAGTGTCCGTAGCCGACGAGAGGGGAGAAATAGCGGCACTCAAGGGAGGAATTCCCCAGTTTAACATAGGCAGGCACACCGATGTACTGGAATTCTGCCCGAGAGCGCAGGCGGTCATATTCCTTTTGAGAGCGATGAATCCGCAGATAATTGCCATGGACGAAATAACGGGTCCTGAGGATTTTGAGGCGCTGCGGAGCGCCGTGGGCTGCGGCGTGAAGCTTCTTGCCACCGCCCACAGTGCCAGCACCGGGGAAATGAAAAAAAGACAGCTTTACAGAGAAATGCTTTCATGTGGGATTTTCGAGAGGATTGTCGTCATAGATAATAATGCAGGAAAAAGGAGCTATCGCATAGAGCACTGCCAATAGCTACAGAAGGGGGGGCTGAGCTTGCTGAGAATTGTCGGAGCCTTGATGGTTATATCCTGCTGCTCCATTATAGGTATGGGCTATGCCGGCGGGTTGAGGGCGAGAAAGAAAAACCTGGCAGGCTTCATTGCGGCCCTTACCGTTATGAGAAGTGAAATATGCGACCTTTTGACGCCCATGCCGGAGCTTCTGGAGAGGATGGCGGGGCAGACAGAGCCGCCCATAAAGCAATTTTTCATTAACTGCCTGAGCTTTATGAAAATGCAAATGCCATTTTCTAAGGCCTGGGAAAAGGCTGTCCGTGAAACTGCCGGCCTGGAGCTTTATACGGAGGAAATTTTTTGCCTGTGCCGGCTGGGAATGCTGCTGGGCAGATATGAGGTGGAGGAGCAGAGGGTGGCAATAACCAGAACCATTGTAAGGCTTGAGGAATTCCACAGGCGGGCCGGGGAGGATATGGCAGGCAGAGGGAAGGTATGCGCCGCCATGGGAATCAGTGCGGGACTTATGATAGCCATAATCATGATATAATAGTCGCATCGCGACTATTATACTTTTATGTGCGCTCCCCCATCGCCCCTTTGCTGCAACCGGCGGCAAAGTCACATACTGTAAAACCAAATTTAACAGCAGCCCCTCACCGGGGCTGCTTTTTTACCCTACCGCCGCAGGACGGTTAATGCCGTGTTTAAGTCAGAAATCAGTTCGGGTCATAAATGTGGACAAAGCTTAATATTATGTATTACCTGCAGGACAGTCTCAAGTGTACTGCCCCTGATGACGCGAACTGTGTTACAGGACTGATGATACAATCCGAATGATTTGAGGTTATGTACATGGAAGTCGATTTGATATTCAAAATCGCAGCCGTCGGTATAATTGTAGCAATTCTCAACCAGCTTTTAAAAAACTCCGGCAGGGATGAACAGGCTACCATGGTCACCATAGCGGGGCTGGTTGTGGTACTGGTCATAATAGTGAGGGAAATAAGCGACTTGTTTAACCTGATAAAGTCGCTGTTCGGACTATGATATGGAAATCCTTATAAAGGCCGCGGCTATAGGTATCGTTGCTTCCATCATCGGACTGGTGGTTAAAAAAAACAGTCCGGAAATGGCCCTTATCCTTACGGTGAGCGCAGGGATTATCATAATTGGACTTGCTGTGACCATGTTTTCCGGACTGAAGAATTTTATCGAGGACCTTGCCGATACGGCAGGAATATCCCAGGCCATAATTCTTCCTGTGATAAAAACCATCGGGATAGCCATAGCCGGCAGGATCGCATCGGATATTTGCAGTGATGCGGGTTACTCCTCCTCGGCTTCAGCCATCGAGCTGGTTGCCGCAGTATCCGCCATATATGTTTCCATGCCTCTGATGAAAATGGTGATACAGATGCTTCAGAGCTTTATGTAATCAAAAGAAACCTCGCCGCGGGGAAATTAAAGGAATGCATTGCTAATGAAAAGGTCTGTAAAGCTCATTACAACCGTATTGATGGCCCTTGTACTTGCAACAAATGCTCTGGCATATGAAGGGGAAGATACCGAAATATCCGCTGGTGACGGAAGTGAAGCTATCGCCGCACATTCCGGTTTAAAGGAAGCTGGGTCACAGACTTATGGGGGTATGGGCAATGGGGACATGGCTGAGATAATCAATCGCCAGTATTCTTCCCTGGAGCTTGATAATCTTCGGGATTCCCTTCCGGAATCAGGGGCTGAAATAATGGGCGAGCTGGAGATTTCAAGTCACATGGATATGGATACGGGGCTGGGGAAGATATATGAAAAGGGATGCCGTGAGATTGGAGGCATATTAAAAGGCGCCCTGCGCAGCGCTGTAATTATTCTCATCATAGCAATTGTTTGCAGTGTATCCGAGAGCTTTTTTGAGAGCGGGGCTTTCGGGGAAGCGCCGAGTTATATCTCCTTTGCCGGCGTATTGGCGATATCCATAGTTGCCGTGGGTGATGTAAACGCGTTTATTGGATACGGGTATACCACCCTGGACGAGCTTAACGGAATTTCAAAGGTTTTGCTCCCCACACTGTCCGCTGCCGCTGCTGCAGGAGGGGCGGTGACCTCGGCGGCGGTAAAATATGCGGCGACCGCGCTTTTTATGGATGTTTTGATCACTTTGGCAACGGGTCTGCTTATGCCGGTTATATATGCGTACATAGCCTCAAGTATAGCTGAGGCGGCCATTGGAGGTGAGGGGCTCTCCGGGGCTTCCGGTTTTCTTAAATGGCTGGCAACAACGATACTCACACTGCTGGTACTGTCATTTGTCGTATATATCAGCGTAACCGGAATAGTATCCTCCACTGCCGATGCGGCAACTATACGGGTGGCGAAAACGGCCCTGTCAACGGTATTTCCGGTGGTGGGAAGCATAATATCCGATGCCGCTTCATCGGTGCTGGCGGGAGCGTCGGTATTAAAAAATGCGATAGGGGTTTTCGGTATGCTTGCCGTTATAGCCATATGCCTTCTGCCATTTTTAAATCTAGGCGCCCATTATATCCTGTATAAAGCCGCCTCCAAGCTGAGTGCCACCATTTCAGGCGCCAGGATATCAAAGCTGGTCAGCAGCATAGGAACCGCCTTTGGCCTTGTAATGAGCCTTACCGGAGCCTGCGCTCTGATGCTGTTTTTTTCCATCATCTCCATGCTGAAGGTTGTGTCTGCCCAATGATTGAGCTGATAAAAAACTGGGTAATCAGCCTAGCGTCGGCTGCGCTGATATCGGGCATAGCCCGGTCCCTTGTGCCCCCGGGCAAGATGCGCAGGGTTGTGTCCCTGGTGTGCGGTTTTCTGACAATTGCAGTCATGCTGGGGCCCCTCCGGGAGTTTGATTTAAGCAGGTATTCCGAGTTTTTGGTGGAATTCAACAGCCAAACCCAGGCTTACGGTTTGAGCTTGGAAAATGAGAATGCAAGACTGGTAAAAGCTATCATAGAGGAGAGGAGCGCGGCATATATATTGGACAAAGCAATATATTTGGGCATTGTCAATTCTGAAGCAACCGTGGAGACAAAGTTCGGAGAAGGAGACTATCCCTATCCATGGAGCGTTACTCTCGGAGGGGAGGCGACTGCGGAACAAAAGGAGATGCTTGGTCGGTATATAGAAGCGGAGCTGGGAATACCGGCTGAGAGACAGTATTGGAGCGAATGATATGGATGATATGGATATAAAAATAGCGGATTTTTCCTACAGGGCAAAATCCGTCGTTAAAAAGCTAAAGAAATATAAGTATGTGCTTGTTGTTCTGGCGGCGGGAATTATTATCTTGCTCATGCCTTTGGGAAGCGGGAATAAGAGCCCGACCGGCAAAAGCCAGGAGCTTAGAATCCCGGCTTTCTCACTGGAGGAGCAGGAAAGGAAGATGGAAGAGGCTCTGTCAAAAATTGAAGGAGCTGGAAAAGTGACGGTAATGCTTACGTTGAAAAGCGATCTGGAGCAGCAAATAGCTTATGACGTGGAAACAGATTTGAGAACAGACGATAACGGTTTCTATGAGTCAGACAGCCGGTCCAAGGTCGTGACCTTCTCCGCGGGCTCGGGGCGCCAGTCGCCCATTACGGTTAAATATATATACCCATGCTATCAGGGCGCTCTGGTAATAACTCAGAGTACCAGCCCGGAGGTGAAGCTTCAAATTGTAAATGCGGTTGCGGCTCTGACGGGATTGTCAACAGACAGAATTACTGTGGTGAAAGGAACATAAATTGAAAAAGTGCCGTTTTGACGGCGGAATGGAGCGAAAAATGAAACTGTTTAAAAGAAACGCGATCATCTTAACGGTAGTTATGTTTTTGTGTGTGGCTGTATATCTGAACTGGTCGTATAACAGGAGCCATTCGGACGAAGGCGAATTAGGTGCTGTTGATGCGTCGTTTGAGGATGAAACTGGAGACATCGGTGAGAGCGGTCTGTTCTATGGGGAGGATAATAACCTTTCGCAGGAGGTTTCAGACTACTTTTTCGATGCCAGACTGGCGCGGCAGCAGGCGAGGGACAGTGCCATATCCACGCTGCAGGAGGCAAGTCAGACTGAGGGGGCAACCCAGGAGTCAATCGATATGGCGGTCAACGCAATTACCGCAATGGCAGGCTACTCGCTGTCTGAGGCTGAAATCGAAACCCTGATAAAGGCAAAGGGCTTTGCAGATTGTGTTGTATTTCTGGAGGAGGACTCTGCTACCGTTGCCGTTCCAGCGCCTCAGGAAGGTTTGAGTACCAGCGCCGTTTCCCGTATTACCGACATCATACTGTCTGAAACCGACCTGACGGTGGAGCAAATAAAGATTATTGAAATAAAATAATGCCTTGCAAAAAAAAGCAGGTTTCCTCTTTTTGCAGGCAAATAACCCTGTTTTTACCCCTTTCAGATACATTGATTGGCTGTAAAACGGAAAAGGGCACACAGGTTGCAATCATTAACACAATGAAATAATTAGGAGGCCGGAGCATATTGGAAACGCTCGGGCTCCTATTCATTTTGCCGGAATGTAATATGACAATATTCTCCGTATGCTGAGTCTATAATTTGTAACAACGGCAAACGGAGGGTAAAAATGGGAAAACCGGAGAAAGCGGCAGCAATCCTTGTAGCCTTCTTTATATTTATGTCAGGGAGTGCGGGTTTGGACATTGGCGGTCAACAAAACTTTGACGGTGATATAAAGTATTTTCAGGAGACCCGGCTCACTGACGGTGAGACAGCTCAGGCACTGGGCGGGATGCTGTCATGTGTTATCGGGGCAATGCTTGACAGACAGTGCTTTCTATTAGAAGGAGAGCCTGATGTTAAGCTTGCTTCCTTATCTGTTTTATACGCCGTTTACAGGAATGCCGCCCCCTACATATGTGAATACATAGACGATAGGGTAGCTGTGATATCCCAGTCCGGTATGGCACGGCTGTATTCAGGTATGTTTGCCCACGGCGAGCTGACGGCACTGGACACCGGGACGGCAGAAGAAAACGTTTATGTGCTTGGGGACAAGATTGTCATTTTCATCATAAAGAAGCAGGGTGTCCGCCTGGATTGGGTTTCCGCTGAAAAAGAAAAGGACGGCTCAATGACTGTTTATTACCAGGTCGGAAAAAACGGTGCGGATATATGCCGGGCAAATGTAAATCTTACAAAGACAGGGGGCTGGGCTGCCGGATACAGCATAAACTCCATAGCTCTGACATATTAGTCATTGTCTGAGGGATTTGACGATTATTGATCCGATAAAAACACAATGGGCTGCTGTATAGTTAAAAGTTATACAGCAGCCCATTGTAGCGTTGGCTTTATTCCAAAATACTCAGACCCAGCTCCTCAAGCTGCGCGTCGTCTACCACATCAGGGCAATCCGTCATGGGCTCCGAAGCGTTTTGAAGCTTTGGAAAGGCTATTACATCCCGCAGGCTATCGCATTCAAGAAGCTGCATAACAAGACGGTCCAGTCCGATGCCCATGCCGCCGTGGGGAGGAGCACCGTATTTAAAGGCATCAAGCAGGTAGCCGAATTTACGCCTGGCCTCCTCCTCGGAAAGGCCGAGAATCCTGAAAATACGGCTTTGAAGCTCCGGATTTGTTATTCTGATGGAGCCGCTTGACAACTCGATGCCGTTTAAAACAAGGTCCCAGGCTTTGGCGCGCACTTTGGACTTTTCGGTTTCCAGATAGTCTGTGCATTCGTCCATAGGTGAGGTAAAGGGGTGGTGCATGGCCACATACTGTCCGGTTTCCTTGTCATATTCAAAAAACGGGATTTCCACAATCCAGAGAAGGTTATATACCCCCTTGGGTATAAGGTCCAGCTTTTTTGCCAGCTCGGTGCGAAGGCTGCCCAGCTGAAACAATACATTGCTTGTGTCCCCGTCGGAAATGATTAAAACCACATCACCCTCTTCGGCACCAGCCTTTTCCACGATGGCCTTTATTTCATCCTCGGTCATAAACCTGGAAAAGGAGGAGGTCACACCGTCACCGGTCAGTCTTATCCATGCAATGCCTTTTCCGCCTATGCCCTTTATATAATCTGTCAGCTTGTCCAGTTCCTTGCGGCTCAATACATTAACGGAATTCTTCGCGCAAATCCCTCTGACGCTGCCGCCCTCCTCAAGTGCAGAGGTGAACACGCGGAAGTCGCAGCCGGATACAAGGTCGCTTATATCAAATATCTCCATGGTATAGCGTGTGTCGGGCTTGTCGGTGCCAAAGCGCTCCATTGCTTCCCTATAGGTCATTCTGGGAAGGGGCAGGTCGATTTCCATGCCCATTATTTCGCCGAAAAGGCGTGCCAGATAACCCTCCACCATCTCGATAATATCGTCCATATCCACAAAGGACATTTCCAGATCTATCTGGGTGAATTCCGGTTGCCTGTCGGCTCTGCTGTCCTCATCCCGGAAGCTGCGGGCAAGCTGGATATACCTGTCGAACCCGGCCACCATTGAAAGCTGCTTATAGAGCTGGGGGGACTGGGGAAGAGCATAGAATTTGCCCTTGTGGAGGCGGCTGGGGACCAGATAGTCCCTGGCGCCCTCCGGAGTTGATTTTATGAGTATGGGCGTCTCAATTTCAATAAAGCCGTTTTCGTCGAAATAGTCTCGGGTGAGCTTAGCCACCCTGTGGCGAAGCATTATGTTGCGCTGCAAATTCGGTCGTCTGAGATCCAGATAGCGATGTTTCATTCGCGTAGCTTCATTTGTAGCGCAATTTTCGGTTATTTCAAAGGGCGGAGTCTCGGACACGGCCAATATGCGAAGCTCGGTGACCTCGACTTCTATGTCCCCTGTGGGAATTTCCTTGTTTTTTGAGGAACGCTCGCGAATACGCCCTGTGGCAGCAAGGACATATTCCGGCTTAACCTGAGATGCCTTTTTAAAAAGCTCCCTGGGGGTGTTGTCATCAAAGGCCAGCTGGAGAATGCCTGTCCTGTCTCTTAAATCAATGAACAGCAGGCCGCCCAAATCTCTTACTCTTTGCACCCAACCGCATACGGAGACTTCCTTATGCCTGTCTGCCAGTCTGAAATTGCCGCAATATCCGGTTCTCTTGAAATTAACTAGGTTATCCATCTTTTTATACTCCTGTCTATATATCGCCGCCTGGGCTGAAGAATTATTCTGATAATAGCTTGAAAATGGCTTCGGCGTCCATTTTACATTCGGTTTGCTCTCCTGATTTCATTTCCTTGAGCTTAATTAATCCGCTTTCCAGCTCGCTTTCTCCGATTACGGCCGTATAGTCAGCTCCTATACGGTCGGAATACTTCATCTGGGCTTTCAGGCTGCGCCCTGTTATATCTCTCTCGGCAGCCATACCCAGTTTTCTTAGCTTATTGACAAGTACCTGTACGGCCATATTCGTCTTTTCGCTCTGAGAAGCAACAAAAAGGGTTACCCCTCCCGGTTTTGGTATCTCAATACCTTCGGCTTCCAGGGCCAGCAGCATCCGTTCGATACCGCTGCCGAAGCCCAGTCCCGGTGTGGGCTTTCCACCCAGCTCCGACACAAGGCCATCATAGCGGCCGCCGCCTATTATCGTGAGGTTTTCATCCAGCGTTGAAATAAACTCAAAAACCGTGCCTGTATAGTAGTCAAGCCCCCTGACTATTTGCGGGTTTATCTTATATGATATATCCATGGCATCCAGGTAATCCTGCAGCTTTTCAAAGTGGTCTTTGCAACTGCTGCACAGGTAATCCAAACCTGTGGGAGCGTCAAGGGCGATGCTTTTGCATGCCTTGCTTTTGCAGTCGAGGATTCTCATTGGATTTCTGTCCAGTCTGTCCAGACAGGTGGGGCATAGCTCTTCCTTTTTGCCGCTGAAATAATCCCGAAGGTCTTTGTGAAAATCCTTCCGGCAGTCAGTACAGCCAATGGAGTTTATCTCAAGTACTACTTTTTTTATACCCAGTCTTGATAGGTATTGGCTACCCAAAGCGATAATCTCGCTGTCAGCCTCCGGGCCGCCTGCGCCAAAGCACTCGACTCCGAACTGGTGATGCTCCCTCAATCGCCCGCTTTGGGGCTTTTCATAGCGAAATACCGGAGCTATATAATAAGCCTTGACTGGCAGCCCCGCAGCATATAATGAGTTTTCAAGATAGCTGCGGACGACCGAGGCTGTGCCCTCCGGCCTCAGGCTTATGGAGCGGCCTCCCTTATCTGTGAAGGTATACATTTCCTTTTGTACCACATCGGTAGTATCTCCTACGCCACGAAGAAAAAGCTCCGTATGCTCAAAGGTAGGAAAGCGTATTTCACGAAACCCGAAATCTTCTGCAGTGCGGCGGGCAACAGCCTCAATATACTGCCATTTATAAACCTGGTCGGGCGTTACGTCTTTTGTGCCCCTGGGCGCACTGATCATATTGGCCAATATGATTCCTCCCCGTATAATGAAGTCAAAATGTATGGCGGGATGCCTCCACCCCGCCGAAGTATTAATATATGCGGTTATGAGGCCGGCCGATTTGATTTAATACCACGTATAACCGCTTATATACGTATATATTATATCAGCCGGTTATTTTTTCTGCTTGTTTTTTGGATTGACAATATCACGCCATCCCAAATCGCCGCGCTGGAGACCTCTTACCAGGACCTCTGCGGTGGCTACATTGGAAGCAAAGGGTATGGAATATTGATCGCAGAGCCGGGCGATTTGATTCACTTCGTCATATAACTCGGGCTTGGAGGGGTCGCAGAAAAACAGAACCAAGTCAATTTCGTTATATGCTATACGGGCCCCTATCTGCTGGCTGCCGCCCTGACTGCGTGACAGATATAGAGTTATCGGCAGTCCGGTAGCTTCTGATACAAGCCGTCCCGTAGTGTTGGTAGCGCATATGGAGTGGCCGGCAAAAATGCCGCAGTAAGCGATACAGAACTGTACCATCAGTTCTTTTTTATTGTCGTGTGCCAGCAAAGCGATATTCATTATATGACACCTCTCATCTCTTTAATGATGCTAAATATATTTTCTTATTTTGTTTATCGCTACCTTTTGACCCGCAAGGCGCTGGGATATTCTCATAAAAGCGTCCAGGGCGCCCTTGCTTTTCCTATTGAACGCAGTTAGGGGTATGCCCGCATTTGAAGAAAGGATGATTGCTTTATCCTCGGGAACTATACCGATGAGCTGAACGCCGACAGAGTCCACGGCATCATCAATTGTGGATTTCATGCTTTTGAGCAGGGACGGCCTTATTCGGTTTACTATGAGGCGGATATCGTCCAACCCTTGTTCCATAAGCTCTATAACCACACGGGCAGCATCCCTGTAGCTGGTTGTGTCTGTTGTGGCTATGACAAGGGCGCTGTCCGCCCCGCAGACAGACAGCTGAAAGCCCATTCCTATTCCGGCGGGAGAATCGATTAAAATAAAATCATACTGGCTTTTCAGGCTTTCAATCAGGTTTTTCATATCCTCAGGGCTGATACTGTCATGTGCGATGTATACAGGCGCTGTCAGGAAATAGAGATTATTGATTTTAGGGTGGGCCACGATAGCTTTTTCCGGAGAGCTGTGACCTTCAATTATGTCGCTGAAATCCATGACCGCCAAATCGGAAAGACCAAGGCAGATATCCAGGTTTTTTAATCCCATATCTCCATCCAGGCAAAGGGTTTTATATCCCATGGATGCCAGACAACAGGAGAGGGCGGAAACAGCCGTGGTTTTTCCGGTGCCGCCTTTGCCTGAAGTTATTACAATAGCCTTTCCCATATGACCATGCCTTTCATCTTATATATGCATAATATAGAAGAGTAAGCGAATTTTCAACAGTTAATTTACATTTTGCTGCCATAAGAGCGATAATTTTGCAGACTCTTACGCGGATTGCGGGGACTTACCTTAAAATCCGGTTTTCTGCCGCCTGGCTGTATCCAGTATTATCGGAAAAGAAATAATAGTCAAAAATATTTTTGGCAATCTGTGTAACGGCAGAGCCGCCGCCGCCGCTTTCCACAACAACCACAACGGCTATCTGGGGGTCCTCATAAGGCGCGTAAGCGATGAAAACGGCGTTATTTTCTATGTTCTCACCAAGCTGCACAGTACCCGTCTTGGAGGCAACGTCAATTGGATAGTTTCCGAAGACGGTTGAGGCGGTGCCGTTTTTTGAAACGTTCAGCATACCCTGTTTGATTGCTTCGAAATATTTCAGATCGGCATCCACCGTGCTTAAAACCTCCGGTTCATTTTTTTCGACAATCTCCGAGTTGTCATGGGCTTTGATTTCCTTCATGAAATGAGCCGCATATCTGGTGCCGTTGTTTGCGATGGTGGCGCAGTAGGTAGCCATCTGCATAGGTGTGAAAAGGTTATATGATTGGCCTATGGACGCCTGTACCGTGTCGCCTCCGTACCAGGACTCACCATAGGTTTCCTCCTTATACTCTCGCGTTGCCAAAACACCAGTGCTTTCAAAAAGCTCTATTCCTGTTTCCATGCCCAGACCAAACTGCCTGGCGTATTTGGAGATGTTGTCGATACCTGTCCGGTCTCCTACATGATAGAAAAAGTAGTTACAGGATACCTCCAGGGCTTCTATGACATTGACGCTTCCATGGGTGTCTGGATAAACCCAGCACTTTGGCTGATACATACCTTTGTATTCGGTATATCTTCCCTTGTCGAAAACTTTGGTTGACGTGGTTATAACCTCTTCGTTGAGAGCCGCTATAGCGGTGACCATTTTGAAAGTGGAGCCGGGAGAGTAGGCGCCCAGGGTTGCCCTGTTAAACATCGGCTTCATTGGATTTTGCGCCAGTTCATTGTAGTTGATACTGAAGCTATCCAGACTGTAGGTCGGATATGAGGCCGAGGCCAGCACACCGCCGCTTTTTACGTCTATGACCACAACGGCTCCGCCGTTGGCCAGGCTTGTTTCGTCCGTTCTGCCGGCGTTAATAGCATCAATTGTGCTTTTGAGGGAATCCTCGGCTATCTGCTGGCACTCTATGTCAATAGTGAGCACTAAATTGTCACCGGGCTTGGGCTCTTTTGTATAAAGCACGCTGGTTATCAGTCCGGACGAATTCCGGGTTGTGACCTGCTCGCCGTCAACACCTCTCAGGTATTCCTCATATCTGGCCTCAAGGCCGTCCTTGCCCACAAGGGCGTTAACCGGATATCCCAGCTGGGTGTAATAAGTGATTTCATCTCTGTCCATGGGTCCGATTCTACCAAGGATATGGGCGGCGTAATCGGTGTGATATTGACGTACCGGAATTGTCACGATTGATACCCCGGGATATCCCTTTTCTTTTATAATTGATATGAGGTCGATATTCACATCGCTGGCAAAGTAATAAGGCTGCGGGATAAAAAGAGCCCGAAGCTCAAGCTCATAGCGTATCCCGGCAGCTATTCTGGCCTGTTCATCTGTGAAACTCTCAGGAATGGAGTAGTGCTCCCTGAAAAAATCCATAAGCTCTTCTGCCGATATTTCAGGGTCCAGCTTGAAAACTTCTGTATACTCGTTGAGTCTCTGCTTCTGTGATTGGCTCATATCGGGAAGATAGCTGAAAGGAGGCTGCATGCTTATAGGAGTGGTATCGGTATATATAATGCCAAGCTTTCGGGCGTCTTCCGCCAGGCTTAGTAAGATGCCGTTGGGATGCTCCGCTTTTACAAGCTCCGACCTGTCGATGGTTATATTATAGCTAATTCGGTTTGATACCAGCAGCCGTCCGCATCTGTCCAAGATATTGCCCCTTGAAGCAGGTACGATTTCCGTGATGACAATATTGTTTCGTGATTGCTCATAATAGGCGCTGCCGTTTATAATCTGAAGACCATAGAGAGACAACAGGTAAGAGGAGGCCAGTACCAGGGGAATCATAACCAGTGCCACCAGGCGTAAGGGTTTAATAATTCTTTGCATAGGGCATTCCTTTCATATGAGGGTTGGTCAGCCGCGGTTTTTTCTGGCCACTCTTTTAACCGGATAGTACACCGGTATTATAAAAAGAGCGGAATACAAAATCTGATTTAAGGCTACACGGCTGAGTATTTTAAAGCTGACATTATCGAAGATAAGATATTGAAACATCTGCAAAAATGAAAGAACAGCCAGCACCAGAAGGGAAAGAAGAGAGTAAGTCGGAAAGCCGCGGGCTAAGATAAATTCAGACAAAAAACCCGTAAAAAAACCTATTGCGGCCAGAGATACTGTGAATAACACACCTGAATCCGCAAGGGATATATCACACAGCAGTCCTGCTACAATGCCCCATATACCTCCGTTAAGCCCGTCTTCGAACAGTCCAATTCCCACAACGGCAAGAGGTAATATGAGGGGAAAGACACCAAAAAGCCTGATGTGCGTGAAGACAGAGGTTTGGAGTATGTATAGCAGGAACAGCAGCAGGAAATGTGTCAGGATTCTTTTTATTTTGTTCTTAGGTATATTCATAGAGAAAAATCCCTTGTTCTGCCGATACAACCGAAACGACATATGGTTGTTTGCCGGCTGGTTTTTAGTTGGTCTTTTTATTCGCCGTCCTTTATGCCTGCTCCTCCGGGAATTTAAAATCGGTTACTACAAACACCTGGGTGAGAGAGGACAGTTCAGCCGACGGCTCAATTATTCCATACCAGTTAAGACCGGTTTCTTCTTTGTGGGCAGAGGTTATTTTTCCTATAACAAGTCCTTGGGGAAATACCTCGCCCTTTCCGGAGGTTAGCACTGTGTCTCCGTTTATAAGATCGGCGCCTGCCGGGAGATAAGACAGCTTCAAACACCCTTCATGCATAAGGAAAAAGTCACCTTCGGCAACACCTGAAATTCCGGTTCTGTCCACAATGGCTCCGATGCTGGTTTCCGCATCTATAATTGTACGCACAACGGAGGTTGTGGAGCCGACTTCTATAACCTGGCCAACCAGATAGCCTGTTTCCGTTATGACACAGTCATATAGCTCTATGCCTGTGTTGGACCCTTTATTGATTATAAAGGTAGATGACCAGTTGGAGGAGTTCCAGGAGACAATCGCCGCATCCTCAAAAACCATATCGGGCCTTGAGTTATGGAGCTTCAGAAGCTCTCTCAGTCTCTGGTTCTCCGCGTTGGACACCTTTGATTGGCGAACGATTTCTTCGATTTCGGCGATTTGGGTTTTTAGCTCCTCATTTTCGGCTTTCAGCCTGTCAAAGTCGTACATATAGCTATATATGTCTTCCAGATAGCTCGCTATATAGGTCAACCCCTGTTCAAAAGGGGAGGATATTATGCGGAGAGTATTGGAAAACACATTTGTGCCGTTGCCAAAAGCAAGTGATGAAAGGAGTATAATAATTAAAACGGCCGCAAGGATTATCGCTACCTTGACACCTTTTGTTTTAAAAAAATCTTTCATAAGCATATGCGCCCATTTCTCCGGCGACAAACAGATCATAAATATAACACGAAGCGCTATGTCATTCCTCGCCGGGAAAATGACATGACACCGGGTTAAAATGCTATATAAGATGCTATATGAATTCCCATTTTATTGAGCATGAGGCCCAGCCGGCACAGGGGGAGTCCCACAACGTTAAAAAAGTCACCGTCAATGCGGCTGATAAACAGAGAGCCCAGCCCCTGCGCCCCATATGCTCCGGCTTTGTCCATGGGCTCGCCGGAGGCTATATAAAAATCGATTTCCCTGTCGGTAATATCCCTGAAGCTGACTTTTGTTTCCTCATAGTCCTTAAGCTCAGTGCCGTTTTGAAGCAAGGCCACACCGGTATATACAAGGTGGGTCCGGCCGGACAAGGAACGGAGCATATCCGCAGCCTCGTCCTCATCGTCAGGTTTACCCAAAGCCTTGCCGTCCAGCACGACTATTGTGTCGGCAGCAAGTATCAGACAGCTGTCTCCGACTTTGTTTTTTATTGAGGCCGCCTTTTGCAGTGCCATATGGGAAACGGCCTGACCGGGGGGCAGGTTTTCGGGCAGAACTTCGTCTATATCCGGGGGGATTATTTGGAGATTTTTAAAGCCCAGCATACCCAGAAGCTCACGTCTTCTGGGAGACTGTGATGCAAGGATTATTTTATCGCTCATTTAAACTCCTGTCTCGCAGCAGGATGGATGTGCCGCGTGGGTTACTCTCTTTAAACCGGTTAAAACCGGAGGTATATTTTTAGTATTGAAAAAACCAGAGCTTTTCAAACAGGCTATGCTATTTTTCCCACTGGGAAACACAAGGCAGTTTGCTGTCAATAATACAGCCCTCTGGTGCGGGATACGGGTTCATGTCTGGAAAGATTCAGATAGCGCTGGGCAATTTGTACGCATTCCTTTTCGTTTTCCGTTGTAAACATTAGCCGCGCGCCCCATAAACCCAGACGGGTATAATGCCTTTGCCTGTCGGCAAGGTAGAGCTTCTTTGGGCTGAAGACCATGCTTCTGCACCCCGCGGCTTTCAAAACAGGGTAGACGGAGCCGTGCTTGTCCCTCAGCTGGGCTCCGGTATCGCAGTTGCATACGCCCATAGAGCTTTTAATTATGCAGTTTTCGGTTATTAACAGGGGTATCCTGCCATAGACCACAAGTTCCGTATCTATGCACTTGGAGAGCTCGCGGATTTCCGAAAGCTTAAGCTCAAAGGAAAGGGTTGCAGATTCCAGTCCGTCGTCCTTTAAAACCTTGAGAGTCTGGGAGTTGGTCACATTCAGGCCGTAGTCGCCCCTGACCCTGAAGCCCATTGCTTTAACAGCCTGTATATGCCCCGGATTATTTACAAGCACATCCTCAATATGTATTTCCCTTAAATGGTTCAGCTTTTTTAAGATGGCCTCCTCTTCACCGTCTTGAATGATTGGGGGGAGAGAGGCGCATATGATGGTTTTTCCATTTTCCCAGAAGGGCGTAATTTTATAGGGAGCGTCAATCAATTCGTCAACGGGCACATATATGGCAGAGGGCTTGAGACCCGCCAGTTCATTGGAAAGCTGGTCGGCTTTCAAAACTGAAATTGTTATGTCGGGGCGTTCTTCCGTGTTAAGATAGCGAAGACCGGCGTGGAACTCGAATTTTTTCCTGGGTTTAACGGCGCGCCGGAGCAAACTGAGCTCCTGAAGGCACTCGTTGCGTAGCCTGCTTATTTCTGAATTATCTATATATATGCCCCTGTCCACAATACTTTTAACGCCGGTGCAGTAATATGGGGTGTTTCCCGTCTTATAAAGCTGGGTCTGCAGTGTAACCGAAGTGAGTTCTTTTTTACCTATCATATCAGGGATTGGACCCTCAACTTTGGCTGTATTACCCTTGTCGTCCTGGGCGGCCAGACGGGCCGGCTTACCGCGCTGAAAAAGGCCATAAAAGGTAACGGGAACACGCTGTGCATCCTGGCCCATATAGTCCGCTCTCACGGAGGAAAGTGTGGAGGGGAGTTTCTTCTGAGGCTTTCCCGGGATGCCCAGCATATCAGCTCCGGTGTTGCCGGTATAATATCCGTCGGTAAAACCGGAGGACTGAAAGGCTTCCAGCAGCAGTGACATATCATGTTCACTGGGCTTTCTTCTGTTTTTTATGGAGCGGGCATAAATATCCGTGATTATTGCCGTGTGTTCCGGGTGCTTGGAACCCGTTTCAATTGCCACACTTTTCACCCCGAAGCTTTCAAGCTCCTCCAGATGGGCACTAAGGGAGAGCTCCGCCAGGTACAGCGGGAAAGAATCAGCCTTTGCTCCGAAACCGTAGCTCAACCTGCAGGGCTTTGAGCAGTAGTCCAGATTACAGCTCCTGCGGCTTGTGAAAGCGCTCATATAGCACAGCCCGTCATATGATATACACATCGGTCCGTGGCAATATACCTCAATTTCGATTGGTGAGCTCCGGCATATTTCCCTGATTTTATCCGCGGACAGCTCCTTTGCCAGAATAGCGCGTGTTGCTCCCAAAGAGGCAGCATGCATAACGCCGCTTAGGCTATGTATTCCCATTCGGCTTCCCGCGTGAAGGGCTAAGTCAGGATATATCTGTCTGAGCGCCTTCATTAGACCCATGTCGCCGACAATAAGTGCGTCCACACCCATATTTACGGCCTTTTCTGCCAGACTGAGGTATAGCTCCAGGGAGGAATCCCTCAGCAATGTATCCAGAGTAACATATGTTTTAACGCCGCGAATACGGCAGTATTCGGCAGCGGCAGCCATTTGATTTTCATTGAGACTTCCGAAATTTCTCCTGCTGTTGCAGTCGTAAAAACCGAGCCAAACCGCGCTTGCGCCGCTGTGAACAGCGGCTCTGACAGCCTCCGGTGACCCGGCCGGAGCAGAAAGTTCCAGCATTCAGCACCGCCCTTTCCACCTGTAATCAACTAATTATTCTACTAATTATATAAACCCCCTGATGAAAAACTCCCTGAAAACCAAGGGAATTTGGTATCAGTCACGGGCAGAACAGAAATCATGTAAATTCATATGAAGTAGTATACCATATTTCCCTTTGATTTGAAATATCTTAATCATTAAAATCTTTATCAGCTACAGATATAACCTGCGGTTTAGCATGACTTGTAAATTAGTAATGTATACTCTGTAAAAAGAGCGAATTTGCGTTTTTGACGGGCAAAACAAGCCAGTTTTGCCCGTTTCATATGCATTGATTGACTGGATGAACAAATTTGCGGACAAACGCGGTAAATCCCTTCAGCAGGCATTGAGCAAACAAGACACTTTTCGTTTTTGCTCGTTGCAGCTTTACATTTTTTTTGTTATACTGTCTTATACCAGAATTAAAGCATTTATGATGTGATTATTGCCACTTAAGATAAGCCGGGCAGGCAACGAGAAAGGACGATTGGATTGAAAGAGAAAAAATACGTTTTACCGCCGCCCGAAACAATAACAATCAGCGCCGAGGCAGCAAATAAGCTAATTGACAGTGCAAATCCCGCTGCCGCGCTTTTATATTTATACATACTGAAAAACGGCGGCACGCTTTCCTCGGAGCAGGCCGCGGCAGAGCTTAAGCTGGGAGACGGAATTTACCCGGCGATGGCGGAGCTTAAAAAGCTGGGCCTTATTGCCAGTGAGCCGAAAACAATAACGGAGCGGGAGGACACGCCGCCGGAATACACTGCCGAAGATATAGAAAGATCCGTAGAAAGCGGGTCTTCTTTCAGGCCTCTCATTGAGGAACTCCAGCATATGCTGGGGAAAATACTGTCAGGAAATGAGCTGAAGATTTTTTATGGAATATACGACTATCTGGGGCTGCCCGCAGAGGTCATTGTTCTTCTGGTAAACCACTGCATTGAGAAACAGGCAGCCAGATACGGGGAGGGCAGAAAGCCCACTGTCCGCATGATTGAAAGAGAAGCTTATGCCTGGGCCCGCAGGGAGATATTTTCACTGGAGATGGCGGAGGAGTATTTAAAGCACCTGGCAAAGATATCGGATATGACGGAAAAAGTAAAAGAAGTGCTGAGAATCGGGAATAGAGCCCTTTCTCCCACCGAAGAGAAATACATTGCCTCATGGCTGGAGATGGGCTTTGACGCCGATGCGTTGGAAATTGCCTATGACCGAACTGTAATAAAAACAGGTGAGCTGACCTGGGCATATATGAACTCTATAGTAAAAAGCTGGAACTCAAAAGGACTGCGCACAGCTGCGGATATTCTCTCCAATGACAGCAGAACGCCCGGCCAGAGGAAAAAATCCGCGGACAGGCAGCCGGATAAAACCGAGCTGGAGCGCATGAAGAAATATTTGAAATCCCTGAAGGAAAGCAATTAGCAATAAAAAACCACAGGCATATGGTTTGGGGGAGATAAACATGTCGCTGGACGGTAGAATACTCGCAAGAGCAATGGACAGGCTGACAGACCGAAACAACAAGAGGGAAGCACGGACTGCCCGTCTGAGAGAAGAGGTATATAAAAGGCTGCCCCGGGTGGCCGATATTGACAAAGAGCTGACTCTTTCAATGATTGAGGCGGCTTCTGCTGCCCTGGAGGGAGGCTCGGATCCGGAAGAAGCTGTAAGAAAGGTGGCTGAAAAAAACCTTTCTCTGCAGGCTGAGAGAGCCGAGCTTATGGTGGCTGCCGGATTTCCTATGGACTGTCTTGACGATAAACCCCTGTGCAACACATGCAGGGACAGGGGGTATGTAGGCTCAAAACCATGCCAATGCCTTATGGAGCTATACAGGGAAGAGCAGAGAAAGGAGCTCTCTCAGTTACTAAAGCTGGGTGAGGAAAACTTCGAAGCTTTCAATCTTGATTATTACAGCTCTGTCCCCGATCCCGGGACAGGGATTTCGCCCAGAGAGAACATGGAGCTTGTCTATGAAACATGCCGTTTATATGCCGGAAAATTCGGCACAGGCAGCGGGAGCCTGTTTTTTACCGGGGCGCCGGGACTTGGAAAGACCTTTTTATCTGCCTGCATAGCAAGGGAAGTGGCGGAGAAAGGATATTCTGTGGTATATGACACTGCTCAGAGTGTCTTCTCCAGCTTTGAAGATGAGAAGTTTTCAAAAAACTATGAGCTTGAGGAAACACGCAGCGACATTGCCAGATATATGAACTGCGACCTTCTCATCCTGGATGATTTGGGAACGGAAATGACCACAGCTTTTACAATCAGCGCCCTGTATGATCTGGTTAATACCCGCCTTGCCGCAGGAAAGCAGACAATAATCAACTCAAATCTGGATATAGATGAAATAAGAAAAAGATACTCCCCCGCAATAGCCTCCCGCCTGGAGGGAGAGTATCAGAAGCTGTCATTTTACGGCAGGGATATAAGGCTGATAAAAAAAGAAATATATTGACTTATTGCAATATATTGATTAGAATATTCTGAGAATACAAAAGGGGTGCTGGACGCTTGTCCGGCTGAGATGGGGCAAAACGCAGCTCCGAACCCACGAACCTGATCCGGGTAATGCCGGCGTAGGAAGCAAGAGAGATTAAAAGAGCTCATGCTCTTTTCGTACGCCGTGACGCAATTATTGTGCCGCGGCGTTTTCTGTTTCTGTATGCGTTCATATCTGCAGGGTATATCCCGCTCCGGTTCGGAAATCTATATAATTCAGGAGGAGAGGTATGAAAACACGGAAGGAAATTATCACACTCTGCTATGCCGCAGTAAGCGTGGCTATGTCTTTTGTTCTCAGCTTTGTAGAAATCCCCGTCGGATTTCAGGGAGGCTCTATTAACTTTGTCATGATACCCCTGATAGTTTTTGCCGTTTACAGGGGCGGGCTTATCTGGGGCTTGGGAGCCGGTGCGGTATTTGGCACACTGAAACTCCTGACAGGCTCTTCGGCCGTTACATGGGCCTCAATACTGCTGGACTATACTTTTGCATACGCTGCGGTAGGCCTTGCGGGTATATTCAAAGGCAGGAAGTATGGCGGCATATTGGGAGCGCTGACCGGGTGCGTTGCGCGATTTGCAGTTCACTTTATAAGTGGTATCACAATATACGCGATAAACGCCCCTTCGGAAGTTCTGGGCATAACAACATCATCGGTTTTGCTTTTCTCATTTCTATATAATATAGCCTATATGGGGCCCAACACCGTTGCGGCTGTTGTGCTCTCGCCGGTTTTGGGAGTCGCGGTTACAGGGTTCGGCAGCTCCGCCAGAAAAACAAGATGATATTACTGCATTTTTATACCCCGTGACACAAAGTTGTTGACATTGCTTGCTAATATAGGGTAAAATGGTGCTTCGGAAGCAGATAAATGCTCCAAGCGCCATTTTGCTTCCGACATATGCCATGTATCACAAAGCCTGAAATTACATTATTAAGTATTATTTTTTTTTGTCATCGGATAAAATTTATATGGGGCATGGCATGTTTTTTTGCAAACTACGGCATAGAGCCGTTGAGTATTTTTCAGGAGGTGTCACAATGTTAAGAACCTATCAGCCAAAGAAGAAACAGCGCTCAAGAGAGCATGGCTTCAGAAAGAGAATGTCCACAAAAAGCGGACGCAAAATTCTTGCTCGCAGAAGAGCAAAGGGACGCGCCAGATTATCGGCATAGAAACCGGGTTATAAAGTGAAATTTACAACATCCCTCAAAAAAAACCATGAATTTCGAAGAGTTTACGCAAGGGGAAAAAGCGTTGCCACTCCCCATGTGGTGCTGTACTGCATTCGAAACAGAACACAAGCCAACAGGCTGGGTATTACGGTGGGAACAAAGATTGGCAAAGCTGTGAAGCGTAACCGGGTACGGCGACGGCTCAGAGAGATTTACAGGACAAATGAAGAAAGCTTCACAAAAGGATGGGACCTGGTGGCTGTGGCCAGAGTCAGAGCTGCCGATGCTACCTATGAACGGATAAAGTCCGACTTTTTAAGGGCCTCGGACAAGCTTGGCATATTAAACAAGGGCGCCAGGTGATTGCCAAAGATTTAGCCCTTGCCTTTGTGCCTGCCTGCCGTTTAGGTGAGAGGGAAGCCGTTATTGATTTATGAAAAAATTGCTGATAAAAGCGGTAAAATTTTACAGAAGGAATATTTCGCCGATATCATCTCCAAAATGCAGATTCATACCCACATGCTCGTCATATGCTCTTGAGGCACTGGAGAAATACGGCGCACTCAAAGGCTCGTATCTGACACTCAGGAGAATTTTAAAATGCCATCCCTTTCACAGGGGAGGTTACGACCCGGTTCCTTAATTCCCAGGATTATACTGGCATAATCTAAAAACCCATTTCTCCGCCGGGGATAATGAGTTTACATGGTTTGCGCAAAGCTTTCTTGCAGGTTGTTGCCGTCTGCCTGCTAAATACCGTTAAAGCAAAATAACAAGCCGGCATCCCGAATATTCGGTTTTCTTTCGTATGGGATGTATGACTATCTGGCGGAGAAATGAACGCTTGTACCCTATATAATACAAGCGTAGGTGGAGGTATAAATGAGTATTATAACAGTCCCGTTTTCGTGGCTGCTGATGTTCCTGTACAACCTGGTTAATAACTATGGTCTGGCAATCATACTGTTCGCTCTGGTAGTTAAGCTTATTTTACTACCCTTTGGTATGAAGAGCAAGAAAAGCACAATGCGGATGAGTTTGATCGCACCTAAGCAAAAGGAACTCGAAAAAAAATATGGAAATGATAAAGTAAAATATCAGGAAGAGCTTATGAAGCTCTACAAGGAGGAAAACATAAAGCCCCTTGGCGGATGCCTGTGGTCTCTGATACCCTTGCCCATCTTATTTGCACTCTACAGTGTTGTCAGACAGCCCTTTACAAAAATGATGGGACTTACCGTTGACCAGTGGACCTACCTGAAGACCAATATTCTTGAAGCAATGGGGCTGACGGCTCCGACAAATCTGACATATGAGCAGATTTATTATGCCCAGAGCATGCATGGCAGGTTTACCGAGGTCAGCCAGAGAATCAGTGAAAACGCCGAAACTATTGCAAACACGGTGGGGAGCTTCAAGCTTACGGATATTGACTTCTCCTTTCTGGGTTTAAACCTCGGAGATACGCCCAATTTTAAGTTTTTCCTGGATGTAACTGACTGGTCTCCGGCGGCAGTTTGGCCTGCCCTTGGTCTTTTCCTGATACCTCTAGTGTCGGCGGGGTTGTCAATTCTGGCAACAAAGCTGGGCCAGAAGGGAATGGGAACAACCTCCGAACAGAGCGGTATGAAGGGCTTTACCATTTTTATGCCAATTATGTCTCTGTGGATAGGCTTTATAATGCCTGCCGCTCTGGGCGTGTACTGGATTGCCAGCAGCCTGTTTGGAATACTTCAGGATATATGGCTGAACAGAAAATACGGCAGAGAGCTTGCAGCCGAGAGGGCCGCAAGAGAAGAGAAGAACAAGCGCATTGAGAAAGAGCGGGAGAAGAAAAAGCTTGAGACAGAGCGTTCAGGCAATGTCATAAATCCCAACACCAGCAGGCGAAAGATGCAAAAGATTGAAAAGCAAACCCAGGAAAAGAGGTCTGCCGAGTGGCTTGCTGTCCAGGGAAAGAAAAAGAAGACTGAAAAAGAGAATCCTTCCCAGGTAGGAGACAGGCCTTATGCTCGCGGAAGAAATTATAAGCCTGATCGTTTTCAAAAGGGATATAATCCTGATGAGCAGGATCAAAACACCGGGGAAGGATCAGAAGGAACCGAAGACGAGGTACTTGAGCAGAAATCCCTGCCCATAAATGAAGATTATACTGGCCAAAGCGATGCCGAGGATTCTGGTGAAGCTTCCGAAGGAGCTTTTGGGAACGAAATAACCGATACGGAAATCACCGACGGAATCACTGATAAAACTGATGAATGAGTCGGAAATAAGGAGAGTGCCTGATGTATAAGTCAATAGAAGCAGTTGGCAAGACCGAAGAGGAAGCTATTGCTGCGGCTCTTGCTCAAATCGGCAAGGAAAGAGACGAGGTCTCCGTTGAGATACTGGAGAGATCCAAGTCTGGATTTTTAGGTATTGGCGCCTCACCTGCAAAAGTCAGAGTCAGCTATGAATGTGTTGAACCGGCAGTTGAACTGACAGAGAATTTCCTGAGGGGACTACTGGAGAAAATGGGCTCAAATGCTGTTCCAAAGGTAGAAATGACTCAGCCCGACCGAATAAATGTAGATATAACCGGTGAAAAGCTGGGAATGCTTATTGGACGCAGGGGTGAAACCCTCGATGCCATACAGCATCTGACAAACGCCGTGGTAAACAGAGCATGTGAAACAAGAGTTCATATAAGCATCGATGCGGAATCCTACAGAAGTAAAAGGGAGGATTCCCTGCAAAGACTGGCGGAAAAAGTAGCCGGAAAGGTTATAAAATACAAAAGAAACATGACACTGGAGCCTATGAACTCCTATGAAAGGCATATTATCCATACGGCTCTTCAGGATTATGAGGGAGTATCCACTTTCTCCACAGGGACAGAACCAAACCGGCGAATTGTCATTGCCTACGGCAATAAAGGAAGACGGTATTCGGGAAAATAAAAGAGAGCTCAACTCCCGAGCCTGACGCTGGGGTATATGCCCTTGTAATTGTATCTGCAAGTATATAAGGAAAACCGGCATAATATAAAAATAATTTTCACTGAACAAATGCATTTGCGAGACGTATTTTCAAAAAAATCAAATTTGCTCTTTTGGGCGGGCAAAACAAACCTGTTTTGCCCGTTTCAGATACATTGATTAACTGCCTGGAGGGGTGGGCACACGCCGCAAATCCGTTGTTCAGCAGGTATTAAAACAGCTTAAAGCTAAAAACATATGAAATGGCTTATTATACGGCGGAAGGGGGAGAGAAAGCTTGGTATTTGAAAAAGTCAGAGAGATATTGGTCGCCCAGTTCGGAACGGGTGAGGACACAATAGACGAAAATACGGATATAGTAGATGATCTGGGAGCGGATTCTCTGGACCTGGTGGAATTGATGATGAGTCTTGAGGAAGAGTTTGGTGTTTTGATTACAGACGAAATGGTAAAGGAAATAAAAACCGTAGGTGAGCTTGCTAACCTTCTGGAAGAGAATATGGAATAAACGCGAGTGATAATGCAAAAGGTGGCGAAAATCGCCACCTTTTTATACTTCTTTTGATGTTTCAAAACAGAATAAATGACCTAGTTTTCCGCAACAGCGGCTGTTTCCCCATCCGGGAAAGATGTCTGATAGGGAAGTATCTCACCCTGCCTTATCAGGTTGACAAAGACATGGGCCAGAAGAGGATCAAACTGTGTGCCGGCATTCTCTTCAATCTGGTGAGCGGCATAATCCGTTGACATTGCCCCTCTGTATGGCCGGCTTGTGGTCATGGCATCGAAGCTGTCTGCTATGGCCAGGCATCTGGCCGTAATGGGAATTTCCTCGCCGGATATTCCGCGGGGATAGCCCTTTCCGTCCCAACGCTCATGATGGCCTACCACCGCCGGTATCAGGTAATCCATGGAGGGGAGATGCCTGATTATATCAATAGAATTGTTTACGTGGTTTCGCATCAGTGCAAACTCATCGATAGTCAATGAGGAGGTTTTGCTGAGTATGGTTTCGGGTATGCTTATTTTTCCGATGTCATGAAGCAGGGCCGCCTCGTATATAATTCCCACCTGCTCCTCACTGAGTCCCGCCGCCGTGGCGAGAATCGAAGAATATCTGGCCACATTGAGACTGTGGTTGTATGTATAGTGGTCCTTTGCGTCTATAGCGGCTGTGAGAGCAAATATGGTGGGTGAATGTGTCCTGTAGGTACTGTCGCTCCGCCCCTTAATGCGCTCTACAATATCCATTGCCCGGTCGGAAATGCTCTGTTTAGAAGGAGTTGTTCCTTTGAACAGCACAATCTTGCTTTTGCCCGTGGTTTTTGCGTTGTAAACGGCCAGGTCGGCGTTTTCAACCAGTTCTCTTGCGGTGGAGGCGGAAAAGGGACTGACACATATACCGCAGCTTACGGTTATGGTCTTTTTGCCGCATCGCTCGGGAGTGCTGTTAATAAGTGATATCTGCTGCTGTATCTCATTTGCCAGGGCGGTGGCCTCCCGCCCGTCGAAATGGGGCAGAAGGAGGGCGAATACCTTTCCGCTATACCGGTATATGGTGCAGCCTTCGCCTGCGTACCTGCGCAGGATATTGGCGACTTCTTTAAGTACATAATCACCGTCTGTGGAGCCGTAAAGCTGGTTATAGAGCTTGAAATCGTCCAGATCCACAAACATGAGGGCAATCGAATCGTCTTTGCAGGCCTGAAATTCGGCTGTAATTCTCTCGGAGAAATATTTGTAGTTATATACGTTGGTCAGGCTGTCAATTCTGGCCTCCCTGAAAACACGCTCATAGAGGGCAGCGTTTTTGACCGCTATTGAAGCTATTGAGCTCAGGGAGTTTAGAAACTCCACTTGACCGGAATTAAAGCCGCCGGCTTCCTTTGATGACAAAAGAATTATTCCGGTAATCTCATTTTGAGACTTCAAAGCGACAATATTAGTCAGATTAAGGGTTTGAAGCAGTTCCTTTTCCGTTTCCCACATGGACAGGTAATAGGGAGTTCGAATGAATTCGGACACGACAATATGTGGACTGCACTCCGACAGGTATTTTATACAGGGACTGTCAGGCGCTATTGTAAAGCTGTGGTTTTTAAGTACGCCGGAGCTGTGGCGGGGCACGTAGCTTCCGTTTTCGGGAAGACATATAAACACCTTTTGTACAGATATCTCCGAGGAAATAATAGAAACCAGCTCTTCCATAATCTCATCCATGCTCAGAGAGCGGGCAGCGATATTGCTGAAGCTGTTAAGCAGGTTGCTGCGTTGCTTGTTCCCGGAAAACAAGGTATCCAGGAGCCTGTTTATAAGGGAACAAGAAATACCGATTGCAGCGGAAAAGATAGCTATCACCGCTGCAGCGGCCTCCGAGCTTTTTATGGGGAAGTTATCTGTTATAAATCCTGTTAAAGGCTCTGCAAGAAACAGCGCGACTACAACGCACAGTAGTGCTGCAACAAACAGCACGGCGCTGCGCCCCATCATCTCATTGAAATGCACTGTGTTTTTCTTGAAAAGGGATATGGTCAAAAGGACTGCCAGCGGGATTCCCGCAAAAATACTCCAGGCTATTGTGCTACCGGGTATAAGCGTTGCCCCTTTTCCAAGAAGCAGGACTGCGGCCCCGCCAATGGCGTAAATCAGGCCGGGCATGCGAAGTCCCTTGTTCACAGCGTCCTCCAGGAGGAGCTTTATAGCGGATAACACAACACACAGATAATAGGCTGCGGCTATGTATATGGGCCATTTGGGGGTAAATTGAACAAGGCTCGCCGTATTCAGACTGGAGGTTGCGGAGATGAAGACTCCGAAAGGTGCAAGTATAAATATGACTGCCGTTCCCAACGACCAGACAAGCTTGAGCATCCAGCCCCTTTTTTCAAGAAAGTTGCGCACATGGAAGTAGAAAAGGACGGCAACCGAAAATGAGGCCAGATGGTAAATATAAAACCAAAACGCGGCTCCGGGCTTAATCTGAAGGCTCATCATAATAGCCCCACCCGCCTCAAAGAACAGGCACAGGAGCATGAAAAGAAGAGATTTTATCGCCGGAGCCTTTTTAGCTGCGGCATATGCAGCTATAAGGATCGCAAAAAAGCACAGCGCTATTAAAATGTATAAGGGGTGGGAAACGGCATTCATCTCAATTCCGCCTCCTCACGTATATCAGCTCTTGACTTTGACTGGAATTTCATCAGCTCAGCAATGTCGACGGTACTGGGATTTATTCTAGGAATGGCTCTCCCAGTGTGACTTTCGTAGCGGTCTATAGAGCCAAACTTTAAAACCGTTATTTTAAGAGGATCGGTATTAATCAGCTGCTTTAAGTCGCTGTAATCGCTGTCATAATACTTGAAGTACACGGAAAAATGCTCCGCCAGGGTGGATTTTTTGACCACGTCCAGCTCCTGGGAATTAGGGAGTATTTCCAGATATATATGAAGATAAGGGTTGTCCGCTTCGTCATACTCTTTTTTGGCAAGCCATTGCCCAACTCCCAGCTTTGATAAGCGGAGCACTTCCTCAATGGAGGAATGATTCAAGCGGGTAAATCCTGCAATATCGATAACTGAGGGATCTCTGTCGATATATGTAAATCTGGGCAGACCATTTCCTCTGCCTGCGTATGTGCATCTGTACATATCACCTATACGGTAGCGCATAAATGCTCCGCCGTGAAACAAGCTGATTACGAGCTCATAGTTTTCTCCCGCGCCCACTTCATCCATCAGACATGTGCGGGGCTTATATTCCGGATCATTCATGTTCTTTATCATTTCATTTTCGGGAATAAACTCATAAAAGCACGTATCCGGGAAAAAGTATATCCCCTGGCGCTCCCAGCTATCAACACCTATGCAGGAGGACTCAGCAGCAAAGGAAAAATCCACCGGACTGACTCCCCAGCCGTCCTCAACTATCTCCTTGTGATTTTTTATGTCCGAGCATGCGCATATAATGCCCTTCGGGCTAAAAAAGTCCCTGGGCCGAAGGGCCTTACCGTCTCTTTTTCCAATGTATTTAGCCCTGAGATATTTAAGTCCGCCCAAGGGCGATACTCCCAGGGGTTTTATATTACCTATTTCACCAGGAAAGCTGCTTGTGATGTAGCCGGCGATATTTCCCATGGAAATGAAGAAGTCTATACCTCTGCCGATGGCCATTTCAATGCCTTTTTTGCTTCTGAGGCTCAGTGAGGTCTGGCTTTCTTCCATCGTATCGGGAAGCCATGAAAAATCTATCTCCTCTGAAAGAAGTGAAGGAATAAGACCCGTGGCATAGGGGAGAGGAGCGCCGCCATATACAATCCTGTCGCCGTATTTTACGCGAATATCACCCTTTCCGCTGGCAGCGGAAAGTATTAAAACGGAGAGTAAATTGTGTTTCAGAGAATCCAACATACCTTTTGTATAAGGCGAAAGCTTAAGGGGCCGATGTCCCCCGTCCCATGCCGATTGCACCCAGATAACAGGTTGGCTGGGCAAAATCTCCGGCCGCCTGGTAAGCAGGGACTCGGCATAGTCCTCGTAGGTTGTAAGAGGCATACACTCCCTGAATTCGTCAACAGTGACGGGTTGTGCGTCCTTTAGAATGAGGCGGCCGAGTCCGCTGTTGCACCAGAGCCGGACTTGCTCCTGCATAAGACGCTTCTGAATAAACATGTATTCGGACAGGCCAAGATCCAGAAAACCGCAGTATTCTGACCAGATATCTTCTCTGGGTGTCTTTTTCAGCTTTTCCTGAAATTTCATTCGGATGCTCCCTCTGTCGCCTGCTACATACTAATTGTAATCAATAGGGAAAATAGGGAAGTATTACATTAATGCCTGTTTGCAGCACAATGGAATTGGGGCGTGTGACAGCAGATCCATTCAGGCGGTCAATCAATGTATATGAAACAGGCAAAACAGGCTTGTTTTACCCGTTATAAAGAGCAAATTTGCTCCTTCAATAAATGCGTTTCGCAAAACGCATTTATTCAGCGGTCATTACATTAAATTGTATTATATTATAAAAAGCTGTTAAATTCAATATGTTTATAGATAAAAAGCGGGATTTTATAAAGAAAATGTAAAAATACTTAACATTGTGTTAACATCATAAAACAAATCCTTTCAGTAAAAGACAATAATCGCGCAAAAATCAAACGAAAAAGCGAGAGACGCTCCTGGAAGGTCTCTCGCATTTCAAAACAATATGTCCGGAATCTCAAGGAGAGCCTGCGCATTTGTCGCACAGTCCGCGAAATATCAGCTCATGGCCTTCGATTTTATAATTGTAAAGCTTTGATGCCGCTTTGTTTAAATCCACATCCAGCTTCAGCTCATGCATGTCTATAACCGCACCGCATTTTCTGCAAATAAAATGAGAGTGGGGAGTCGTATTGCCGTCAAACCTCTCCTGACCGTTTACAAACCCGATGGAAATAATACTCCCGTCTTCCTTAAATTTTGACAGGTTGCGGTAGACAGTTCCCAGGCTAAGGTCAGGATAATCGCTCTTAAGGTTGCGGTATATCCATTCGGCTGAGGGATGGATATCGGTGGAAATCAGCTTATTAAATATTGCTTCTCTCTTCTTGCTGTAGCGTACCGTCTTTCCCATAAACTCACCAGCTATTAAATAATAATAATTCCTGTTTATTATTAAATATACCACAAACAAATTCGCTTGTAAAGCATAAATTATTATATTTGTAACATATTGGAACCAAACAATGAAGTTGTATATAAGTATATAAATAGTCTGAAACTTTCTTATGTTGCGAATATACACGAAAAGGTGTATAATATAAAACGAATAAATGCTATGAAAAGCTATATTTATCAATGTTTGCGGCAGAGCATCAGAAAAACTTACCCAAATGGAATAGGCCGGGATTGGCTGCCCAATCTCAAATCACTCAAGACGGGCAGAGTCTGGCGAAAGGATTTTATAGATGAAAATTCTTGCGGTTTCCGACATTGAAAGCCGTTTTATATGGGATTACTTTGATCCGGACATATTCAAGAGTATGGATATTATCATTTCCTGCGGTGACTTGAAAGCATCGTATCTGTCTTTCCTGGTCACAATGATACCGGCACCGCTTTTTTATGTGCACGGAAATCATGACTCCTCTTTCATTACGGATCCACCGGACGGCTGCACATGTATAGACGGTAAAATAGTAGAGTACAAGGGACTGAAAATAGGCGGTCTGGGAGGATGCAGGGGCACGAAAGAGCGAGCTTATCAGTATACGGACAGCCAGATGTGGAAGCGCTCAAAAAAGTTTGAGACCGATATAAAGAAAAAAAAAGGGCTGGATATTCTGGTTACCCATGCTCCGCCCCTGGGCTTTGGGGACGGTGATGATGAGTTTCACAGGGGATTTGAAGCCTTTTTATACATAAATGAAATGTATGAGCCAAAGTATCATTTCTTTGGACACAGACATTTGAGTGGCTCACCTGTCAATAACCAGGCGGTAATACAATATGGGGAGACAACGCTGATAAATGCAACAGGATACAGGATTGTAGAATTCGACAAGCCTGTAGGGCTTGGCGCTGCTAAATAACGGATTTTCGCAAATCTTAATTTCATTAAGCTATTGAAATCAACTGCAATTAACTGTATAATTGTTAACAAGACATATAATATTGCCATAAGTTTAATTTAACATAATTTAACACAATACGGAGGAAACAACACAATGAAAGTAAAAGCAGCTGTAACTCGAGAAAAGGGCAAATTCACAATCGAAACGGTAGAACTGGGCGAACCCAAAGCCGGTGAAGTGCTTGTCAAGATGGTGGCAAGCGGCATATGCCATACGGACACGGCGGTGATAGAGCAGTTTCTGCCGGTCACATTCCCAATAGTTGCGGGACATGAGGGAGTCGGTGTTGTTGAGAAAGTTGGCCCTGGTGTAACGGCCCTAGCTCCGGGCGACCGGGTTATACTCACATTTCCGTCCTGCGGTGTATGTGACCAATGCTATGACGGTCATCCATACTCCTGCGAAGATAACTTCAATATGCTTTTCGGCGGAAAGTACCGCGACGGGACAAAGCGTATGACCGATGACAAGGGCAATGAAATCGGCGTAATGTTCATGCAAAGTTCTTTCGCCACATATGCTATTGCAAACGAGGATAATGCCATCAAGGTGGATGTGGACGAGGAGGAGCTCAAAGCGCTCTGCTCTCTGGGTTGCGGAGTGCAGACCGGAGCCGGTGCTGTTATAAATCGCATGAAGCCCCGCCCGGGTTCAAGCATAGCCATATTCGGCTGCGGAGCCGTTGGTCTGGCTGCGATTATGGCTGCCAAGCTTTCAGGCTGCTCCACGATTATAGCTATCCACGGCTCAAAAGGCCGCGAAGAAGCCCTTGAGTTTGGGGCGACCCACACAATCCACGGCCGCAAGGAGGATATTGTTGCCAGGGTAAAGGAAATCACTGGCGGCAAGGGCGTCAACTACGCTCTCGAATCCTCAGGTCAGCCGGCTCTCGCCGTTACCATGCTCGACTGCATGGCTAAAGAAGGCCTTGCCGTCACCGTCAGCGTAACGGCCGATGCTGAGGTACCCATCAAGCTGGAGCCCCATATTATGAACCCCAGCGTTACATTTGCCGGATGCGTAGAGGGCCACAGTAATCCGAAGGTCTTTATTCCTGAACTTGTCAGACTGTATAAGGAAGGCAAATTGCCTGTTGACAAAATGAACAAATACTACAAGTTCGAGGAAATCGAGAAGGCGTTTGAAGAGAGCCATACCGGCGGAGTACTCAAACCTGTCCTTGTTTTTTAACTGGAAATTGCCTGAAAAAATCCAAAGCCGTCAATAAGCATAGTCATTAGATAAAAGCTGTCCCGTACTCATGTTTCGGGACAGCTTTGTGTAAAGGCAGAAGGGTTTTAACTGTATAAATGGAGGAATAATATATGAAGGTATTATTGCTTAACGGAAGTCCGCGTAAGAATGGCTGTACTTTTACCGCCCTGAGCGAAATTGCGACCCGGCTTGAGAAAAACGGGATAGAAACCGAGTTCTTTCATATTGGTGCGGAACCTGTGGGAGGCTGCAGGGCTTGCAGGGCTTGTATGAAAATAAGAGACAGATGTGCCTTTGGAGAGGAAGACGGGGTTAATGAGTTTATCGAAAAGCTCAACGCTGCTGACGGGCTTGTGGTAGGCTCTCCGGTGTATTTTGCCAGCATAAACGGAAACCTGGGCTCTTTTCTGGACAGGGTGTTTTACGCTAAAAAGGATTTCTCCGGAAAGCCGGCAGCGGCAATAGTCAGCTGCAGGAGGGGAGGCGCAGGCAGCGCCTTTGACAGACTCAACAAGTATTTCACGATATCCTCCATGCCCGTTGTATCTTCCCAGTACTGGAACGGTGTACATGGGAACACGCCTGAGGAGGTTCGGCAGGATTTGGAGGGACTGCAGATAATGAGAACCCTTGCTGACAACATGGCCTGGCTTCTCAAATGCATAGAGGCTGGAAAGAAAGCAGGCATAGAGTTGCCAAAGCCTGAAAAAAAGATTATCACAAGCTTTATCAGGTAATTGTTTTAAAAATAATGTTCACAGAACAGATGTGTCTTGCGAAATGCATTTGCAGTTTGACATGGCAAAACAAACCTGTTTTGCCTGTTCCAGATACATTGACTGCCTGAATGGATTTGCTGCCACAGGCCAAAAATTCATTGCAGCACCTGGAACAACTTAAAAATGTTGTAAGAGTATTGCTGTTGTCGCGTTTTAACTGTACAGCAGGCATAAAATAAGAATACTCAACAGCAGTTCATAAGGGGGCGACCGGCAAGGCCGGTGGCCCCTTGGCCGTTTTCGGGGAAAATATCGATAGAAAAAGCCGGATAAACCGGCGTTTTTATTGGTGTTTATAATATCCGATTATTTTTGAAACTCTTTTTGCCACCTTATAGGCAGGGGTCTCCAGCTTTCTGGTGACAAGCTCAAGCATATTCCGGATTTCAATTTCCTGGGGACAGTGCTGCTCGCATTTGCCGCATTTAATACACTTTGAAGCGGCTGTGGAGTCCACACCCAGGGTTGTGCACATGAAGTATTCCTTCATGCCCATATACCAACCTTCTGAATATCTGGTATTCAGGCAGTTGAAGCACACAGGTATATCCACCCCCCGGGGACAGGGCATGCAATAGCCGCAGCCTGTGCAGGGGACCTTCACCTTGCCGCGAATAATGTCTCTGACCTTTGAATAAAGCTCCTTTTCTTCATCGCTCAGGCCGCTCTGATAATCTTCAGAAGCAGCGGAAGAGTTTTCCAGCACCTGCCCCGGCGTATTCATCCCCGACAGGACGACGGTAACCTCCTTCTGGCAAAAGAGCCAGCGCAGAGCCCACTGGGCATAAGTCCTGCTCCGAGAGGTGTCAAATCTGTCAAAGAGAGCTTTTGCCTCGCTTGGGATGTTTGCCAATCTGCCACCCCGCAAGGGCTCCATTATGATGACAGGCAGGCCCTTTTCGGAGGCGTATCTCAGTCCCGACACGCCTGCCTGGGAGGTCTCATCTATGTAGTTATACTGGATCATGCAAAAGTCCCAGTCATAGGCGTCAACCAGCTTTTTGAAGCTTTCGCTGCTGCCGTGAAAGGAAAAGCCGAAGTTTCTTATTTGTCCCGAGGCTTTTTTGGCCTCCGCCCACTCTTCGATACCATATTGCCTTATTCTCTCCCAGGAGCCCATATCGCCCAGCATATGCATAAGATAATAGTCGATTCTGTCCGTTTGCAGTCTTCTGAGTTGTTCATTGAAATACCTGTCCAGATCCCCCGGCCTTTTCACAAAGTAGTGGGGGAGCTTTGTGGCAATATGAACCTTGTCCCGGTAGCCCTTGGCAAGAAACTTGCCCACGGACACCTCGATGCCGGGATATATGTAGGCGCAGTCGAAATAGTTTATGCCCTGCTCAATGGCGCTCAGCATGACTCTCTCTGCATTTTCCTGGTCAATTACGGTGCCTTTCTTTGTGAACCTCATGCACCCCAGGCCAAGAAGTGAGAGACGATCGTTGTTCTTCGGATTTACTCTGTAATTCATATCAGTTTCCGTTTCCTATAGAGAGATATTGTTGTCTTGTGAATACTGTAATTATAGCATCAAAAGAACCTATACAACAATATTGAGAAACCTGCTTTTGAATTAAAAAATCAACTTCTCGGCCAGAAATGGCGCAGATTTCCATATCGTTGTCCTTTTTTCGAAGAAAGCATCGGGAGCCAGCCGCCCAATAATCTCATCAGCTTGAACTGCTATTGAATAATTCAAAACGGAGAATTTCATAATCTCATATTTTTATGTAAATAAATAGATATTTCTGCGGTTGTCAAACATATGGTCCATTTTTTTAGGAAGTCTGTCAATGGTAAGTAGTAGTAGCGCTGTGGGAAGCGTTGAAAAGTCTAACGCACCTTTTCAATGCTTTCCATAGCTGTTGG
>JAAYOP010000119.1 GCA_012520295.1 Clostridiales bacterium
TATGGCCTCTTTTGGTACTATTGACATAAAATAATCTTCCTTTCAGCTTTGAATAAGTTCTATTCCTATTCTTGACATCAAGGAAGATTATTAATCTTATTTACACAAAATTTCTGCCAGTCTCATAAGGACGAAAGAGCATCGCCTCTTTCGTCCTTATGTGAATCAACCTGTCGTACCTTAATCCCGTGCATAGCCGCTTGTTTAATATCCACTGAACAAATGTGTTTTTCGAAAAGAGCAAATCTACTCTTTTTGACGGGCAAAATAAACCTGTTTTACCCGTTTAAAATACGTTAATTGGCTGGACAATGGATTTGCGGTCACACGCCCCAATTCCATTGTCCGGCAGCCATTATTTAACTTCGACTCCGCAGGGATGAGTAAGCTCATTTTTAAAGGCGGCGGTTTCCATTACCATTGAATACAGCCTGTAACCTCCCGCCAGATTTGAGCAGTTAAAGCCTTTTTGGCTGAGTAAACGGCAGGCGATATAGCTGCGAAGACCGCTTTGACAGTTTACATAAACAGGCATGGATGGGTCTATTTCTGCACAGCGCTCCCGGAGCTGATCAAGGGGAATGTTTATCGAGTTTTTAAAATGACCAATATCAAATTCGTATTTTTCCCTGACATCTAAAAGAGTGATATCAGAACGGTCAAGGAGGTTCTCCATGTCATGCCAATGATGCTGAGCCACCTTACCTGTAAGAAGATTTTCTATTACATATCCCGCCATATTAACAGGGTCTTTCGCAGAGGAAAAGGGAGGAGCGTAGGCAAGCTCCAGTTCGGTAAGGTCATAAGCCGTCATGCCGGCCCGAATAGCCGTCGCAAACACATCAATTCGCTTGTCGACACCGGAAAAGCCCACAATCTGAGCACCGAGAATTTTTCCGCTGTCTATATCAAAAAGCACCTTTATGCTCATGTTTGTGGCTCCCGGATAATAGGTAGCGTTTGAGCTTGACCATAAAAATACCTTGTCATATTTTGTTCCGCTGCCCATGAGAGCTCTCTCGTTGAGCCCTGTTGCCGCCGCAGTCATATCAAAGAGCTTGAGTATGGAGGTGCCTTGTGTTCCGCTGTAGGAGCTGTCAAGCCCGCATATATTGTCCGCAGCGATACGACCCTGCTTGTTGGCCGGGCCGGCCAGAGGGACGTAGCCTGGAGCTCCGGTAATAAAATTGCGGATTTGTACCGCATCACCCACGGCATAAATATCGGGATTCGATGTACGCATATGGCTGTCGGTAAGAATTGCTCCTCTTTGGTTTATATCAAGGCCGGCATCAATTGCCAGCTTGGTCTCCGGTCTGACACCAATGGATAAAATTACAATATCGGCATCCAACTTGCTGATATCCGATACCGCCGAGCCCGTGTATATTTTGATACCTTTACTTCTCAGATAGGCGGTCAGGTCGCAGGACATATCTTCGTCCAGCACGGTGGCAATCTGGGGCAGGGCCTCTATTACCGTCACATCGAGACCGGCCATTTTCAAATTTTCGGCCATTTCAAGGCCAATGAAGCCTCCGCCGATTATAGTGGCGGTTTTGCATTTGTTTTCGCTGATATATTTTTTAATATTGACAGAATCCGGGATTGTGCGAAGTGTAAAAACATTGGGGTTATTTGCTCCGGGTATGGGTGGAACGGAAGGTTGTGCGCCGGGAGACAGGATGAGCTTGTCATATGTCTCGGTGTATATCTCATCGTCCTTTACGTGCCTGACAGTGATTGTCTTTGTGCCGGGATCAATTTTTATAACTTCCTGAAATATCCGGACATCAATATTGAACCTCTTTTTAAAGCTGTCCGGTGTCTGCAGGGTCAGGTCATCCCTATCCGCTATATCGCCGCCTATATAATAAGGCAGACCGCAGTTTGCGAAAGAGACAAACTCACCGCGTTCAAATACGACTATTTCCATACCCTCATCAAGTCTTCTGAGCCTTGCGGCAGCCGATGCGCCGCCCGCGACTCCACCGACGATTACAGTCTTCATTTGAATTCCCCCTGATATTTCTTTTTATTTTTATTGTATATAATACGAAGACCCTCCAAGATCAACTTCTCGTCGCATATAATATCTTTTTTACAGTGCGGAATAATTTTGTCGGCAAGTCCGCCTGTCGCTATAACCGTTGTCTTTTTTCCGAGTTCGTTCTCTATCCGCTCTATAAGACCGTCAAGCATGGCTGCATTGCCATAAATAAGGCCACTCTGCATACTGTCAATGCTGTTTTTTCCAATTACGCTGCAGGGCTCCTCGAAGGATATCCTGGGAAGCTGGGATGTACGTGAAGTAAGCGCGTCAAAAGACACCATAATACCCGGATATATAACCACACCCTGAAAATTTCCCGATGCGTCAACAACGGACAGGGTGGTGGCGGTTCCCAAATCCAGCACTATAAAAGGCGTGGAATATTTATTCATAGCGGCTACCGAAGCTACCACAATATCGCTTCCCAGCTGGCTGGGATTGTCGATTAGGATATTAAGACCTGTCTTAATTCCCGGTCCCACCACCAGCGGCTTTTTTCCTGTTAAAAGGGATAGAACGTTCATCAATACATTTGTGAGGGGAGGGACGACAGAGGATATTATGGAGCCTTCCACATCGGTTCCGTGTATACCGTATATCTCCAGTATGTTTTTGAACAGCACGGCGTATTCGGCCTCTGTTTTACCAAGGCCTGTCGAGACCCTTGTCTGAAAGTGTATTTTGCTCCCGTCAATACCGCCCAATAAGATATTGGTGTTCCCCACATCAACGGCAAGTATCATATGCAACATACATCTCCTTTAATTTTCAGGGACTCTCCGCGAGGAAGAGTCCCTGAACAGTTTTTGTTGAAATATGTCGGATGTTTATGCTAATTTGCCAGCCTTGATAATGCGTGTCACAGCAGGACACAATACTACGTTGACTGCCATTTCAATTAAGAAGTTTATGCCGGCAATTCCGAAAATCAGGTAGAATACAATATTCTGTCCCGCTGCCCATTCCACAAGTATTTTGTGAAAGAGAAGCACCATAGCTACACAGAAGATTCCAGTATTAACTATAGGACAAACAATAGCCGCGGCAACAACACCCAGGTAGATGTTATTTTTTGAAAGAGCGGCGTAGACAAGTCCGGAAATATAGCCTGCAGCAATACCTTTAACCAAGCACAATAATGCTGTTAAAAAAGGACTTGCATTCCAGAGAATATTTCCGCCGGGATCCCACCCGAATATGCAGGCTATCAGCACAACGAAGCCGAATACCCCTCCGAACCATGCGCCGGATTTGGGTCCGTATACAGCTGCGCCAACCACAATCGGGATGAGAACCAGTGTTATGGGAAAAGAACCAATCTTGACGAAAGTGGCGATGAGCTGAAAAATAATAATCATTGCGGTGAAGATCGCCATGCCCACCATTCGCCTTGTCCCGATAACATAAGGACTCTTGCTTACTGTGTTTACCATATTAAATTACCTCCTGCTGCTGCTCCGGTCTGGCCGGATGCAACGCTGATTTCAACCTGATTATACAAAAGACAGGATATATTGTAAAGGGGCAAGGGCAGATATTTTTTGGAAAAGCCGCAAACTGTATAGTGTACAATGATATGGTCTAAAAAAAGAATAAGCTGACCCCTAACTGTGGTAAAATGGTAAGTGCTAACAAACCAATCACAGAAAGGGATAGCTTCTATGAAAAGAATAGCACAAAAAGCA
>JAAYOP010000120.1 GCA_012520295.1 Clostridiales bacterium
AATTATGTCTAAAATTCAGGAAATTGCTGCAGCAGTAGAAAACGGGAAGGTCAAAATCGTAGCCGGCCTTGTCGAGGAAGCACTTGCCGAAGGTGTTTCTCCCAGCGAAATACTCAATAAGGGTATGATAGACGCAATGGGAATTGTTGGCGAGAAGTTCAAGAACAACGAGATATTTGTTCCTGAAATGCTGATTGCAGCCCGCGCAATGAAAAAAGGCATCGAAGTTCTCACTCCGAAACTGAAGGCCGAAGGCGCAGAGCCCATTGGAAAGCTCATTATCGGCACAGTCGCCGGAGACCTCCACGACATCGGCAAGAATCTTGTTGCCATGATGATCGAAGGCGCCGGATTTGAAGTAATTGACCTGGGTGTCGACGTTCCCGCAGATAAATTTGTTGAAGCAATGAAAGAAAATCCGGATGCGAAAATTGTTGCTCTTTCCGCGCTCCTTACAACAACAATGCCCGCTCTTAAGGAGACCATTGAAGCCATAGTTGCTTCCGGCCTGAGAGACACAGTTAAGATTATGGTTGGCGGCGCGCCTGTAACCCAGGCATTTGCCGATGAAATCGGTGCAGACGGATACTCAGAGGATGCCGCTTCTGCAGCGGAACTTGCAAAAAGACTTATCGGCCAATAATATTAGCTGAAACTAATATCATAACAAAAAAAACTGAGATGCCTGGCATCTCAGTTTTTTTGATGGCGCCATTGAGTTTATATGAATATGGTATTATATACGCTTGGGTAAATATGTACTTGCAGGGTGTTGCCAATAATGATAAAATCAGTCTATATTTAGTGTCTGCTGAACAAGTGGGTTTTGCAAAACGAATTTGCATAAAGGAATTTGATCTTTTTGACGGGTGAAAGAAACCTGCTTTACTAGTTTCAGGATAAATTGTTTGACTGCCTGAATGGATTTGTTCTCACACGCCGAAAATCAATTGTTCGACAGGATTTATTTAAAGAAAGGGCCGGAAGGGGAAAAAGGGAGGATAATATATGAAACACAGATTCACTAAGCATTCCGCTGCTGTTTTTATAGCTGTTTTTATAATTTTATTTACAGGCTGTGTAAGAATAACGAGAATGACCGATATCCCGCAAGGTTCAAGCGTCATAACGGAAATCTCCCAGTCTCCGGCAATTGAAACAACAGCTCCTGCACAGGAACCCCGGAAGGAAGATGGAGCATTCACACAGTACATAGGCAATGGCAATGACATGGTTACAATAATGCTCTACCTTTGCGGCAGCGACCTTGAAAGCCTATACGGCTGTGCAACGGATGATATTAATGAAATCCTGGATGCAAATGTGGGGGATAATGTAAACATTGTGATAGAAACGGGTGGCGCCTCCTACTGGCAGAACGATACTATCAGCAATCAAACCAATCAGAGATATCTGATATGTTCCGAAGGCTTCTTTCTCCTTGAAGACGATATAGGCAAAAAGGATATGACTTCGCCGGAAACTCTCGGTGATTTTATCAGATACTGCAGCTCAAACTATCCGGCAAACAGAAATATTCTCATACTATGGGATCATGGTGGCGGAAGTTTGGCGGGCTATGGATATGATGAGCTCTTTGACCAGTATAACTATGATTCAATGACACTTCCCGAGCTTAAGTATGCGCTGGAACTGGGAGGGACAAAATTTGAAATAATTGGTTTCGACGCATGTCTGATGGCTACTGTGGAAACCGGATATGTGCTGAAGGATTATGCCGATTTCATGCTGGCTTCACAAAAAATGGAGGTGGATTCAGGATGGTACTATACCAATTGGATTAACGAACTAAGCAACAATTCGTCAATTCCTCCAAAAGACCTGGCCCGGTCTATTATTGACGACTTTATTACCAGCACAAAAAATAAAAGCTATGTGGCAGAGGGAACCCTTGCTTTTGTGGATCTCAACAAAATGGATAATCTGTATTCGAAAATACTTGATTACTTTTCCGCTGCCGGTCAAACCATTTATGACGGCGGATTTGCCGAAGTTTCCAGGGCGAGGGCATATGCCTCCTCGGGAGGACGGCCTCTTCAGACGGATTATGACCATGTGGACCTTGTTTCACTGGCCCAACACCTGGAAAACAGCGAATCCGACGAACTGATAACCGCGGTTAAGGATGCCGTAGTTTATTTTAATTACTGCAATACCTCCGATGTAAACGGGATGACCATATATTTCCCATATACGGATCTGAGCTATTTTGATTCCGCTGTGGATATGTACAGGCAGATAGGAATGGACAATCGGTATATCGATTTTCTATCAGGCTTTATTTCCGTTATGCTAGGCGGACAGGAGACGGCCTCCGGCCCGGTTTATTCAGATCCGAATGAAAGCTATAGTGCCCAGGAGGATTGGAGCTTATACGATTGGTTTGACGATGATCTTGTATCCCAATATGAGGATTATTACGAACAGACCGCCGGCTATTATTATGACCTTGAGCTGACTGAAAAGGGAAATAACTATGTGCTCTCCCTGACCGATGAAGAATGGGACATAGTTGTGGGAATTGAGCTGCAGGTATATCTGGATGACGGATATGGCTACAGGTATTTAGGCAGTGATAACGTTTTTGAGTTTGACGATGATGGAGATCTGCTCATAACCTTTGACAACCGATGGGTAACGGTAGATGGTCAGACTGTGGCATTTTATGCTGAAGATGAGGTCATAACCGATGACGGGTTCTGGTATACCTACGGCGCTTCACCGGCATATTTGAATGACGATCCGGTTGATGTAATAATAATGTGGGACGACAATAATCCATACGGTTACATTGCCGGCGCACGATACTATTATGACAGCATGGTTTCACAAAAAGGCTATGCGCCCATCAATGACGGCGATGTTCTAACATTCATGTTCGATTACTACAACTATGACTATGAATACGATGGCAGCTATTACTATTTTGACCCTATGACGGTATACGGGGAACCTGTTGTCAGCTACGAGGATGTCGGATACGGTGACTGTCTGGTATATTACATGCTGACAGATATATACGGAAATCAATACTGGACGGAACAGGTCCTGTTCTATGATTGACAGGTTATGCTTAAACGCCGGTTAAAGGCGCGCCGAAGGCGGTTTCGGCGCGCCTTTCCAATGCCGGTAAGGCGCCCTGCTTCAAA
>JAAYOP010000121.1 GCA_012520295.1 Clostridiales bacterium
GTCCAACAGCTATGGAAAGCATTGAAAAGGTGCGTTAGACTTTTCAACGCTTCCCACAGCGCTACTACTACTTACCATTGACAGACTTCCTAAAAAAATGGACCATATGTTTGACAACCGCAGATTTCATTATGCAATTGATTGACAGCCTGAATGGATTTACGGGCATAGGACTCAAATCAATTGCACTGCAAACAGACGTTATATATATTGAGTTTCACGATAAACCGGGATAGCCGCAAAGAAACAACAGCAATATATATTATGCTATGTTTGTTTTATGAAATAGCTTCCAATTCTCTACTATTTCTATAGTAATATAGCCCTTTGTGTTTCCCAGCTCTTTTTCATATAAAAAACCAACACAGCCATATGGATCATAAGAGGTAAAAAACACAACGGCCTCGGGAGTTGCTTTGATGTTGCAGATTATTCCGTTATTCGAAAATTCGCCCATTATGTCGTTTATATAAGCCTCCGTTTCCTCATCGAAATGTGCATTTACAGGCACAGGACCATCTTCAGAGCGCAAAAACGGCTCCCCGTTTCTCCCCCTTAGTATTGATGTATCGGTGTGGTCAAGCAATCCCAATGTTGCCAGCTGTATCTGATCCGGTTTTTCAAGAAACATGGATTTTGCCTCCAGCATCAGATCCTGGTATTTGCTTTCTACATATGTCTGTATATCCTGGCCTGTATACATGGAATATGCATACATAAAGAATACACCGGCAAGAATAGCCGCAGCTGTTCCTATCAATGCTTTAAATACAGTTTTCATTTTAAACTTTCTCTTTCATTAAGTCTCTAATTTCTGTCAGCAACAGTACCTCTTTGGAAGGTTCCGGGGGTTTATCCGGCTCTTTTTCTTTCCTTTTCAGATTATTGGTTAGCTTCACGAATATAAACACTATTAAAGCCAATATAAAGAAGTCTATTACTGTGCTAATGAAAATGCCCAGGTTAATAACTGCCTCAGTACCACCCCGAAATACAGCGGGTAATGTAATTGTTATATTTTCAAAATTTATTCCCCCAAGAAACATTCCAATAACCGGCGTCAGTATGTCTGAAACCAGTGATGATGTAATCTTTGAAAACGCACCGCCAATTATGACACCCACGGCAAGATCAATTACATTGCCTCGCAATGCGAATTTCTTAAATTCATCTATTAGCTTTCTTCTTTTCTTTTTGGGCATATCTCTTCAACCTTTCCTTTTAAATACGTTTATTGGTTTTTTAGCCCAGGGTTAATCCCTGGGCTCTATAATTTCGATTCCTCCCATATATTTTCGCAAAACCTCAGGAATTACGACACTTCCATCCTTTTGCTGATTTTGTTCTACCAATGCCGGGAGAATTCGCGAGGTGGCGAGACCAGAGCCGTTGAGAGTATGAACAAATGCTAATTTGCCTGTGTCCTCCCTCCTGTATCTCACCATGCCTCTTCTTGCCTGATAATCCCTGGCATTGGATACGGAAGAAACCTCCTTATAACCATTCATGGATGGAATATAGATTTCAATATCATATGTTCGTGCCATTGCGGCCGAGCAATCTCCCGCAGCCAGCTTAACTGTTCTGTAATGAAAACCGAGGCCCTTAACAAGAGCCTCAGCTCTTGCTACCAGCTCCTCGAAGGCCGCGTCCGATTCTTCCGGACAGGTATACTGTACCATTTCTACCTTGTTAAATTGATGGCCCCTGATCATGCCTCTTTCATCTGCACGGTAGCTGCCAGCTTCCCGTCTGAAGCAAGGGGTATAGGCTATATATTTCTTTGGAAGTTCGGATTCATTTAATATTTCATTTCTGTGAAGGCTGACAAGGGCGGTCTCCGCTGTGGGAAGTAAAAACTTCTTTTGGCTTTCTTCTCCGTTTTCCAGCCAATACACATCCTGCTCAAATTTTGGGAACTGACCCGATGTTATACCGGCCTCATATCCCAGCAAAAGCGGCGGGAATATCAACTCAAATCCGTTTTTAAGATGGGAATCGATAAAATAGTTGAGAAGGGCCCATTCAAGCCGCGCACCCAAGCCCTTATATACCCAAAATCCGTTACCGGAAAGCTTTGCTCCTCTCTGATAATCAATCAGACCCAGATCCGTACATAAATCAACATGGTTTTTTGGTTCATAATCAAAGGTGGGAGGCTCCCCGAAATAACGAATAGGCTCATTATTTTCCTTTCCTCCCGGCTTTAAATCTACATCCGGCATATTATATAAGCCTAACATAAGGGTATTATATTCGGCCTCAACCTCTCGCAGTCTTTCGTCCAACTCTTTTATACTATCAGACAGAGTTTTCATCTGCGCCATAACAGCAGAAGTGTCTTCTCCTGCCTTTTTCATTGTGGGAATCCTTTTTGATACCCTTTTTTGCTCCGCCTTACTGTTGTCTGACTGAGAGATTAGTTCCCTCCGTAGCAAATCAAGCTCCAGTATACGGTCTATATCAGCGTTAAAATCCGCTTCTTTTGCCAATAACCTTTCCTTTATTTCTTTTGGGTTTTCTCGTATTAACTTAATGTCCAGCACGATAAGCCTCCGAATTTTATAATTTCATATTAATTGCTTCTACATCTGTTTGAAAACACATACTTTCCGGCTGAGCGCCGGACATTTCGGATGCCTGATTCCTCTGATGAATAAACCAGGAAAGTAAAATCAAAAGCAGTGTAACAGTAAAAAGTAATGCTATATATCCGAAGATGGAGTATTTTTCTCCGGATATTCCTTTATCCGTGTCGATATCAACTCCATCGGATCTTTTTTTCATAGGTTTCTCGCCTCATTTCTGTTTTTTTAAAACCTGTAAAGCATTAATAAGGGTTTCTAAATCATCGTTTCCGTAGTATTCTATTTCCATTCGTCCTTTTTTCACACCGTTGTGGATTTTTATTCGTCTACCCAGGTCCGTTGTCAATTTGTTTTCCAGATCAGATATATACATCTCAAGCTCCGATTCTTCCGCATTCTTTTTTCCAGTCTTTCTTTTGCCAGAATTTAATAGCTTTCTTATATAATGCTCTGTCTGTCGGACACTCATTCCATCAGTTAAAATCATATTGGCAACTCTGAGCTTTTCATCATCATTTTCCAGAGCGAGCAGAGCTCTGGCATGTCCTGAAGATATCGAGCCTTCTTCAACCATTTTTATTATTTCATCAGGCAGAGACAGCAGCCGCATTGCGTTTGTTATAGTCGGCCTTGATTTGCCGACCCTTTCCGCTGCCTTTTCCTGTGTAAATCCATACTCCTCAATAAGAGCCTTATATCCCTTTGCTTCCTCAATAGGATTGAGATCCTCACGCTGAAGATTTTCTATAAGTGCAATTTCCATGGCCTTTCTGTCATCCGCTTCAATTATACGAACCGGTATTTCATCCAGTCCTGCCATTCTGGCTGCGCGCCATCTTCTCTCGCCTGCTATTATTTGATAATACCCGGACGACAGCTTTCTAACCGTTAAAGGTTGTATTATTCCATGCTGTGAGATAGATTTGGCCAATTCTTCAAGACTGGCCTCATCAAAGTACTCCCTTGGCTGATTTATACCGACCTCAACTTTTGAGATAGGCATGTATACACAGTCAACAGCGTCAGATTTAAGAGCGGCTTCTCCAAAAAGTGCGCCGAGACCTGTTCCCAACCGTTTTTCAGCCACATTCTCTCCCCCTGTCAAGTATTATTCTTTATCAACTCACCGGCCAGATCTATGTACGCCTGCGCTCCCCTCGAACTCCTGTCATAAGCAATTATAGGCTTTCCATGACTTGGAGCTTCACTAAGCCGTACGTTTCTCGGTATAACCGTTGCGAACACCTTGTCCTTGAGATATTTTTTTACCTCTGAGACCACCTGAAGAGATAGATTTGTACGCCCGTCAAACATAGTAAGTACAATACCTTCAATCTCCATTTCAGGGTTAAGACTTCTTTTTAGCATTCTTACAGAAGTCATAAGGTCGCTGAGTCCCTCCAGAGCCAGGTATTCGCATTGAACAGGAATTATGATGCTGTCAGCTGCACATAATGCGTTTAAGGTGAGTAATTCAAGAAGAGCTGGGCAATCTATGAATATAAAATCATAGTCGGTCACTACCTCATCAAGGGCTTTTTTCAAAATTAGCTCCCTGTCAGGCAGACCAGTCATCTGTATTCCCGCGCCAAAAAGATTTTTATTTGAAGGCAGCACATCTCCATATTTTGTTTTCACGATGGCTTTTTTAGCTGATACACCATTTAAAAGAACATCATAAACATTTGGGGATGTGTTGTTTTTATCCACACCCATCCCGGAAGTACTGTGCCCCTGAGGATCTGTGTCCACTATAAGTGTTTTTTTGCCCATGTTATGCAAGGCGCAGCATAAATTAACGCCGGTTGTTGTTTTGCCAACGCCTCCTTTTTGATTGAACAATGCTATTTTTTTGCCCATAATAACTCCATTGAATAATCATTATTTTTCCATAAATTGCTCTTGAATCATAAGTTATACCAATACTAAAAATTATAGCACTAATTTGTATATTTTCAATCCCTTTTGGTGGTTTCACGTGAAACATCTTGAATGATATTCAGAATTTTGCTATAATTTCATCACTAAGGAGGTTGCTATAATGAATCCCGTTTTTGATGTAATTTATAACAGGCGCAGTATTCGATCCTATAAGTCTGATCAAATTACCCCGGAGCAGCTGGATAATATATTGTCGGCAGGACTCTGGGCACCAACTGCACGGAATGAACAGGAGATAAAATTCGTTGCTGTTCAAGACGGTAATATACTTGAGGAACTTCAAAAGGACTTTTTATCCTCTATTGGCGGTGAGTCCAGAGTTTTCCACTATAATGCTCCTGCATTTATTCTTCTTTTCGGTCCAAAGGATTTTGAATACACTGAAATAGATGCCGGAATTGCTGTTCAAAATATGGCTCTTGCTGCCGAATCTATCGGTCTGAATACCGTTATCATTGGTATTCTTCGTAAAATGATGCATGGACCCCTAGGAGACAAATGGATTAAGAGATTCAATATACCTGACGACCATAAGTTTGTTATTGGACTTGCCGTTGGCTACAAAGCCGCCGATACTCCAAAGAAAGACCGAAGGGATAATCGAATTTATAAACTCTAGAGTTCAGGAGTTGCTCGTTTTTGCACGAGCAACTCCTTTTCTATATTCATGACAAAAACATGGTAATATCATTTTCTGTGAGTCCTTCGTGTAGTGTCATATTGATACCATATCCCAAAAACTTTGATATGTCATCCATATAGACGTCGATCTCCTTTGGTGTAACAATCATATCTCCACCTTTTCCGAAAATCTCCGGATCTATTTCTCCCATCCCAGCGCTCTCCATCAGGTCCGCGGCCAGTGTCGCTGCATCCACGATTGTTGGAACCCCTACAGCGATTACCGGTATGCCCATTGTGCGTTTACATAATTCTGCCCTTCTATTACCTACACCTGAGCCCGGTATTATTCCTGTATCCGTTATTTGAACTGTCCTGCATACCCGGGACAGCTTTCTTGATGCCAGGGCATCAATTGCTATTATCACGTCCGGCTTTACTTCATCTGCAACTGCTTTAATCATTTCCGCGCTCTCTATTCCCGTTGTACCAAGAACTCCGGTCTTCATTGTGGATACTTTTCTAAAGCTTCCAAAGTATTCAGGAATCTTTTCTACTAAGTGTCGGGTTGCCATTGTGTTCTCTATTGTTTTTGGTCCCAGATTATCCGGGGTAATTGCCGCATTCCCCAGACCAACCACCATCACACTTTCGCCCTCTTCTATGTTAAGCAGCATTTTTAAATGCTTGCTTAACACTTCTATTCCTTTTTCGAAGGCACCCTCATTCTTTTTTAATAAGCTTTCTAGATTAACTGTTATATATGTTCCCACAGGTTTGTTTAGCGCTTTTTCGCCTTTTTCATTTAATATTTTAACTGTTTCTATAATATATCCATTTTCTGTCAGTTCTTCTGCTTCTACTCCCTCCAGCTTCGTTGTATCCTGTACTGTTTCCTGCCATATCTCCTTTGCTTCAATTGCCAGGTCAGTTCTCTTACTCATCATTCTAATCACCTCACTTTGTATTTTTTCTATTATAATATCAAGTATACATATTATTCTTATATGAGGGTTTATGTTCTGTGCTATATATTATTAGACATATTTTAAAAATCTGCGGTTGTCAAACATATGGTCCATTTTTTTAGGAAGTCTGTCAATGGTAAGTAGTAGTAGCGCTGTGGGAAGCGTTGAAAAGTCTAACGCACCTTTTCAATGCTTTCCATAGCTGTTGGA
>JAAYOP010000122.1 GCA_012520295.1 Clostridiales bacterium
CAGATTAAAGAATAATTATGGGGATTACTGTTCCTTTCATTTGTTAACATCATTAATTTCAGCAAGCTTTTCTGAACAATTTCCCTTGTTATGAAACTTGCCAACGTTTACTTGACACATACTAATGCAAATTACCCATTGAAATCGGATATAGTATATGGTAGAATATCATTTAATTTTAATGATGATATAACGCTATTGCGATGATCGGGAATATAGCGCACTGAGGACGGATGCAGAGAGAAACGCCTCCGGCTGAAAGCGTTTCGGAGTCTTCGCGCTTAGTTCGCCCGGGAGCACCGGCTAATCACCGGCGGTTTGCCCCGTTACAGGCAGATAAAGTGCAGCCGCCATGCGGCTGAATTTGGGTGGTACCGCGGAATCTTCCGTCCCTTGTCAGGACGGGAGTTTTTTTATTACCATTTATGTTTACTATTTATGCTAAAAACATTTTAAATCAACTGGCACTGCGCATTTGGAGGTCAAAATGAAGCAAAAACTTGACGAGATTAAAACACAGTCGCTAAAAGCGATTTCTTCCGCAGGAGACCCGGCAACTTTGGAGTCTCTTAGGGTTAAATATCTGGGAAAGAAGGGTGAGTTGACTGGCCTGCTCAAGCAGATGGGCAGCGTGTCCGAGCAGGAGCGCCCTGTTATAGGCCGGCTGGCAAACAGTATCAGGCAAATGATAGAGGATGCCATATCCCAGCGCTCCGCGGAAATAAAGAAGGACCTGCTTGAAAAAAAGCTCTGCGAAGAAGCTCTTGACGTTACAATTCCCGGCAAGAGCGCTCCCATAGGCAAAAAGCATCCGCTGTATATTGTCTGGGACGAGGTTGCGGACATATTTATTTCCATGGGCTACAGCATTGAGGAAGGCCCGGAGGTGGAGCTTTCTGACTACTGCTTTACAAGGCTAAATACACCTGTCGGTCACCCTGCAAGGGACAGGCAGGACACCTTTTACCTGACTGAACAGGAGGATATATGTCTTCGCACCCAGACCTCTTCGGTGCAAATCCGTGTCATGGAGAAGACAAAGCCCCCCATCCGGATTATTTCTCCCGGCCGCGTTTACAGAAAGGATGAGGTGGACGCCACCCACTCCCCCATGTTCCACCAGGTAGAGGGGCTCGTGGTGGACAAAGGCATCACAATGGGAGATTTGAAGGGCACCCTGAACACTCTCATGAAGGGGCTGTTCGGCCCTCAGGTTGTTACCCGCTTTCGCCCCCACCACTTTCCCTATACAGAGCCCTCCTGTGAGGTGGATGTCCAGTGCTTTGAATGCAGGGGCAAAGGATGCCGGGTGTGCAAGAACGAGGGTTGGATTGAGCTTCTCGGAGCGGGTATGGTCCACCCCAAGGTGCTGGAGGGCTGCGGAATAGACCCGGATGTATATTCAGGCTTTGCCTTCGGCATCGGTATAGAGCGGCTCACAATGCGGCGCTTCAACATTCAGGATTTGAGACTGCTGTATGAAAATGATGTTCGTTTTCTTTCCCAGTTCTGAAGCTCATAGCCGCAGTATTAATACAAGAAATTTAGCCTTTTAGGAGAATATATATGAAACTGTCAAGAAACTGGCTCAATGAATTTACCGAAATAAATGTTTCCGACAAGGAATATGCTGATAAGATGACCATGTCCGGCTCCAAGGTGGAGACAATGGAGCGCCCCGGCGAGGAGATTACAAATGTTGTTGTGGGCAGGGTGAAGGATATCGTCCGGCACGAGAATTCCGACCATCTGTTTATCTGCAAAGTGGATACGGGGGGCGAAAACACGCTGACAGTCGTCACCGGCGCTCAAAACGTATCCAAAGGGGACCTTGTGCCCGTTGCCCTCCACGGCGCCACCCTGCCGGGAGGCATAAAAATTAAAAAAGGCAACCTGCGGGGCGTAAAGTCCGAGGGTATGCTCTGCTCCCTGTCCGAGATGGGTCTTACGGTCAACGACTATCCATATGCCGATCCAGACGGTATTTTCATACTGGAGGAAGAGTGCCATGTCGGCCAGGATATAAGGCCCGTTTTGGGACTGGATGACTGTATTGTGGACTTTGAGATAACAAACAACCGGCCGGACTGTATGAGCATTCGCGGTCTTGCCCGCGAAAGCGCGGCCACCTTCGAAACCCCGTTAAACCTGCCCGAGCCCACAGTCAAGGGCTCCGGCGGAAATATAAAGGATTATCTGGACATCCTGGTTGAAAACCCGGAGCTCTGCCCGCGCTATACGGCCAGGTTTATAAAAAATGTTAAGGTGGGTCCCTCACCCTCCTGGATGCGCATGAGGCTTCGCGCCTGTGGAATACGGCCAATCAACAATATTGTTGATATAACAAACTATGTAATGCTGGAATATGGCCAGCCTTTGCACGCCTTTGACTACTCCTGCATAGCGGGGAAACGCATCAGGATTAGAAACGCTAAAAAAGGCGAATCAATGTCAACGCTTGACGGGACACCCAGGGAGCTCACTCCCGATATGCTGGTTATTGCCGACGAAACAAAGGCAATCGGCATTGCCGGCGTCATGGGCGGTGAAAACAGCGGGATAACCGCCGACACCTGCCAAATCGTCTTTGAATCGGCCAACTTCAACGGCAACTCCGTAAGAAAAACCGCCATAGCCCTGGGTATGCGTACCGACGCTTCCTCAAGATTTGAAAAAGGGCTGGATCCCTCGGGAACTCTTCCGGCAGTCCAGCGAGCCTGCGAGCTGGTGGAGCTTTTAGGCGCCGGTGAGGTTGTGGACGGCATAATTGATGTTGTCGCGTCGGAATTCAAACCCGTAAAACTCAGGCTGGAGCCCGGGCGCATAAACAAGCTGCTTGGGACAGACATTCCTGAAAGCCAAATGAAGAAATATCTTAAGCTTCTCGGGTTCAGTATTGACGGCGACATTATCACGGTGCCTTCATGGCGCACCGATATTTCCCATTACTCGGACATTGCCGAGGAGGTTGCCCGTTTTTACGGCTACGATGTGATAGAGCCCACATTATTCGCCGGTCCGACCTCTTTGGGTGGTCTCACCAGCAGGCAAAGGCTTGAAAAGGAACTGGGGACGCTATGTAGGGCAATGGGCTTTTACGAAATTCTCACCTACTCCTTCACAGGCCAATCGGCAAACGACAGAATTAACATGCCCACCGACCACCCTCTCAGGCAAACCTGCACAATAATAAATCCTCTTGGAGAGGACACCTCCATAATGCGCACTACTCTGCTACCCACTATGCTCGAAGCCCTGTCGAGAAACAACAACTACAGAAACCGGGATGTAAAGCTGTATGAGCTGGCAAGGGTATATCTGCCCGCTTCGGACCGGGAGCTGCCCGATGAGCGCAAGCATCTGATACTGGGCACCTATGGACAGGATATGGACTTTTATATCCTCAAGGGAATGATGGAGACCATTCTTGACAGCCTGCGAATCTTTGACCTGCGCTTTAAGGCCGAAAAGGGCGATGCCTCATATCATCCCGGCCGCTGCGCAAGGGTATTCAGCGGCGATACCCCCATTGGAATACTGGGACAAATTCATCCCTCAGTGGCAGAAAACTATGATATGAGCCAGCCTGTATACGCAGCCGAGCTGGATTTCGAGATTATGGAAAAGATGAGGGCTCCTGAGGCTATGTATTCACCTCTTCCCCGCTACCCTGCCGTATACAGGGATATAGCCGTGATATGCTCCGCTGATATCACAGTGGCGGACCTTCTGGACTGCATAAAGAGCGCAGGCGGCAATCTCCTTTCAAAAGCCAGCTTCTTTGATGTGTATACAGGCACACCCATACCGGAGGGTCAAAAGAGCGTCGCTTTTTCTCTGGAGTTCCGCTCCGATGAGAAAAGCCTTTCCGAAGAAGATATCATTCCCTTAATGTCCCATATAATTTCAAAACTGGAAGATGCGCTGGGCGCAAGCCTGAGAAAATGAATATATGTGACAATTATTGGGCACATTTATCTTTACATGCTGGCAATTTTGTTGTACAATAATATTCTGATAACAAGGGGGGATCGGGATGGATGAATATACCAGAAAATTTGACGTAGTTGATAAAAAACATGAAATCAGAGAGATTTTAACCGCCGTTTACAAGGCCCTTGAGGTCAAGGGCTATAATCCTATTAACCAGATTGTAGGATATATCATCTCGGAAGACCCCACATATATAACAAACTACAACAATGCCCGAACCCTTATCTGTCGGCTTGACCGGGATGAGCTTTTGCAGGAGCTGCTAAGCAGCTACCTGAAAAAATGAAGAACTCCGGAGTAAGGGCTGTTTCACAAATGTGAAACAGCCTTTATCTAGGACACAATAAGTTTTAAATAATGTCCGCTGAACAAATCTGTTTTGCCCGTTTCAGGTACATTGATTGACTGTCTGAATTGATTTGCGGATATGCCGCAAATCAATTTCGCTGCAAACAGGCATTAAATAAAGGAGGCCATAGCAAAAAGACATTTTTAGCACTTTTCTGTCAATATTAATAATAAAACTCCGTTAGCACCGCGTGGTTTGCACTTTTTTGTAAGACGCTGTTGACAATTGTAATACAACGTGTTACAATTCGGTAACACCAAAAGGAAGGAGGGCAAAATGCCAGACAAAAAAAAGATACTGGAATACAAGGGATTTCCTCTCCTACGCAAAGATAATTTGATTTATTACGGCAATATGTCTGATGAATATATCATAATGCTACAAGTACTGGAGACCGAAAAACTAAAGGATTTGGATTTATCAAAAAAGGTATCCGTGCAGCTTCAGTATACGGATCCCAACCTGAAATCCAGAGATCGGGTGGTTAAAAAGACAGAAAAAGACGGGTTGTACAGAGCCATGGACGTGGGCGAAGTGTGGCTGACCCGAGCTTTGGCCGCCAAATGATCACTACGGTTTGCCGCACACCGTAAAAAAGCGGTACCGCACAGCTAACGGATAAGTTTTTTCGCGGTCAACGGAGTTTTATGAATAAACCTATAAGGACATTTGTTGTCTCTGTGATATCCGCCTGTGCTCTGATAACTACAGCCTCCGCGGCAAATCTGGGAGGCGGTAAGGTAACTGCCTCCTCCCTTAATTTCAGAGCCGAAGCCTCAACAGACTCAACGATTATGGCATGCGTTGCCTATGATACCCCCGTTGTTATAACGGAAAAAGTCAACGATGAATGGTATGCTGTTGTCCACCAGGGAACCAGAGGATATATGAATTCCGCTTATATCGAACTTGTCCCTTCTCTCGATTTTGAAGTGGGCAGAGGCAGAGTCAGCGGAAACGGCGTTCGATTAAGACAGGACGCTTCATATGAGTCCGACACAATTACATACCTTTACAACGGCGAGCCTCTCAGCGTTACAGGTGTCAGCGGCGAATGGTATAAGGTCATATACAAGGATTATACCGGCTATATGCACAGCGACTATGTGACCATTCTTGAAGAAACCTCCGCTACCCCAGCCCCCTCCTACACAGGGCAGAGTATTGTAGACTGGGCAAAGGAATTTCTTGGCACCTGCTATGTATATGGTGGCTCAAGCCCCTCAGGGTTTGACTGCTCAGGCTTCACTTACTATCTGTTTAACAACAGCGGATATAAGATCTCACGCACCGCCTCCTCCCAGTGGTACGACGGTGAAGAGGTTTCAAAGGACAAGCTCCAGGTGGGCGATCTGGTATTCTTCTCCTCCGACAGCAGCAGTAGTATTGAACATGTGGGAATCTACATCGGAGACGGCCAGTTCATCCACTCCTCCAGCGGCGGCGGCTGCGTCCGTATAAACAATCTTTCAGATTATTATTACTCAAACAACTGGTATGGGGCCATACGCGTATTTTAAGTGACAAACGAAAAGTCGGTTCCTGCATCTGCCGGAAAGGCAAATGCAGGAACCGTTTTTTGGTTTCGGGGTTTGTTGTTATTTAAAGCCTGCTGAACAAATCAAAAACGCAACAACTGCAATACTTTGACGGCGTTTTTGAATTGTTCCAGGCACACGCGCAATAAATTTGCGGCGTGTGTCCGCAAATTTATTCAGTTAGTCAATCAATGCATCTGACGGGCAAAAAGGTTTGTTTTGCCCGTCAAAAAGAGCAAATATGCTCTTTTTGCACATGCGTTTTGCAAAACGCATGTGTTCAGTGGACATTATTTATATATAGCGATGGAGGTTATGTAATAAGGGGCTGTAGCAGTTTTCATTTTGCTACAGCCCCTTATCCCTGTTTTTATACTACGTTATCATGTCCCATAGTCTTTGCCTGTAATAGAAGGATTTTACTGTCTCAAAAAAGGCGTCAATATTTTCAAACTCCGTCAAGGGCGGAATATCGCAGCCTGATGATATGAGAAAGTTTTTATGCTCCTTACATTCTTCCAAAAGCCTTGTTGTGGCAAGTCTCACGGACTTGGGTGTACCGTTTCTAAACTGCTTTGAAGGGCTTATATTTCCCATGACAAGGCAGTCTTTCGGCATAAGCTCCAGCATCTTTTTCATATCAATCGCGTCACCAAAATGGTATGCTATACAGCCTGTATCTGTCATCTGGTCCACCAGGCGCAGCACATCGTTTCCGCAGTTGTGATATATGACAATAAAGTTGGTATCCTGAGTTTTTTGAACAATTTCTTTGACGTAGTCGGTGGAAAACTCCTGCATAAGGGCAGGTGAGAGTATCCCGGCCAGCGGCTCTGCCAGCACTACGCCGTCTGCCCCCACTTCCTTATACGCGTTTATATATTTTATCAGAAAATCTGTGGCCTTCCTCAGAACCGTATGAACCATATCAGGCTCTTCATAGCAATAGACCATTACCTCATTTATGTTCATAAGCCGACCTGCCAGCGAAAAAGCACCCGTGCATCCGGCAAATACAGGCCTGTCCCCTATCAGCTTAAGGGCTTTTTTTATCCCCTCGATATTAACGCCTGTCCTGCCGGCTCCCACCTCCGGAACCTTCAGCCTTTCCGCCTCTTCACTACCATGTATAAGCTGTCCTATGATAGTGGGAACCTCGTCAGCCGCGTACACGGTATGTGCGCCAAACGCCTCAGCCTCCACAGAAAGGTCCATGAAACTTAGAGCCGCCGGCATGTCATATTTATCCGCAAGCATCCTCATCCCCATTGCTTGAAGAGAGCTGCTGGTAACAAGCTCCTTGACGGTTACAAACAGGAGCTGAACTGACGGAAATGACAATATGGGCAATGCCTTTTTTTCTTCATCATTTATCATCTTTTCAATCCATTTTATCATATTCATATCTGAATTCTCCCTTCGCCGTTATTGACGGCTGCATCTTTGTTTATTGAGGGTCACTTTAGTTTTATTATACATATTCCGGCAATATTAAACAAGCGTCTAAATACATAATATTAGTTAAACTTTTAACAATCTTGTGCTGCAATTTAACTAATAGGCTGCCAGCAATTCACTTTTGCTCACTGAAATAGATGGAAATCCTGTCCTGAATAAGCCGGGCCGATTCCCCTGCGCTCCTGGCGCCGGCAAAAAACGCGCTGCGTTTTTCAACGATAATCTCTATGACAATATACTTTGCCCGGGAAGTTCCGTAACCTTTCCTTTACTGAAACAGATATGTCAAATCCATATCGCTCCTACTCCCGGAGCTCCGGCAAGCTGTCCATAAGGGTGCATCAATACACATAACAAAACCAAAATCAGCCTTTTCATATCCGCCTCCCTTTTGGTGCATTATGTCATCCTGGGCACCTTTTGTCAGCACACGCACAAAATAAAGACGCTTCGGCACATTTTATATGCAGAAGCGCCCCCGTTATACAGTTATAGCTTGGTTATCTCCAGACCCTTCAGAGAGTCATCGTCATATATCCAGTCACGCACGTTTGTGACAAGGTATTCCGTTTCCGATATCCTGCAGACAACCTCTTTTATGCCCGCATTTATAATCATCCGCCTGCACATGGAGCAGGGTGTCGTTGTGGGAAGAAGCTCGCCGGTGCTGACCTCCCTTCCCACCAGATACAAGGTACCCCCAAGTATTTGATTACGGGCTGCGGATATTATGGCATTTGCTTCCGCGTGCACGGACCGGCACAGTTCATATCTCTCTCCGCTGGGTATATTAAGTATTTCCCTTGCGCACATGTTTATGTCGTTGCAGTTTTTACGCCCCCGCGGCGCACCATTATAGCCTGTTGCCACAATCTCATCGTTCGTGACTATGATTGCCCCGTACTGGCGCCGAAGACATGTTGAACGGCTTCTCACGGCATCGGCGATGTCCAGATAATAATTTGTCTTATCCTTCCGTTCCATTATCCCCCTGTTCCTTTCCTATGATTTCAGGCCGCAAAGCTCCGGCTGCGCCTAATCCCAATCCTTCCAGACTTCCGGGACATATGCGACCGTTGCCTTTTTTCCGTTTCTGACTATGGGCGTTTTCAGCATGCCCTGGTTTTCAAAGAGCTTTTCCTCCACATCCTTCTCGTAGGCCAGATACCTCAACACCTCGGCCCCGGAGGCCTTCTCGTCTATCATGCTCTGCAGGCCAACCGCCGCCACGACACTCTGGAACTCTCCCCTGCTCATGGGCTTTCTTTTCAAGTCAGTATACTGATACCTGATGCCCCTCTCCTTAAAATAGCGCTCAGCCTTTTTTGTGTCAAAACATTTTGATTTTCCAAATATCTGAATATTCATGGCTCCCCCATTCAGTCGGGTATATACGCATAAGCATATATTTGTCCATTAGCTCACGGACAAATGAAAACATTCGCCCTTTACTATATCTCCATTATCACAGGCAAAATCATCGGATTGCGCTTTGTGTTTTTATATAAATAGGTAGACAGAGTGGATCTTATGGAAGTCTTCATAGTTGCCCAGTCGTTTATGTTGTTCTTCCGACAGTTCTCCAGAGTATCCATCACCTGCTGGCGCATTTCCTCCATGAGATCAGCCGATTCCTTGACATAGACAAAGCCTCTTGTAATGATATCGGGCCCTGAAATAATGCTGTTGTCCTCTCCGCTGAGGCTTACCACTACGACTATCATTCCATCCTGTGCCAGGTGCTTCCTGTCGCGAAGGACAACACTTCCCACATCGCCAATTCCGGCTCCGTCCACAAGCACTCTGCCGGACTGTACGGAGCCGCCCAGTTTGATGCTCCTCTTAGTTACTTCTATAATCCTTCCAAGATCGCTGATGACAACATTCTGGGATTTGATACCCATGTCCATTGCCAGCTCCGCATGCAGCTTAAGGTGCCTGTGCTCGCCGTGGAGAGGAACGAAAAATTTCGGCTTTACCAGCGCCATCATGATTCTGAGTTCTTCCTGAAAGCCATGCCCCGATACATGGAGCTCATCGACACTCCTGTACATAACATCTGCTCCCTTGCGAAACAGCTCGTTGACTATCCTGCTGACGGTTTTTTCGTTTCCCGGAACCGCTGAGGCAGACATAATAACCCTGTCGCCCGGCATTATTTCCACGTGCTTATGCCCTGAAAACGCCATACGGTAAAGAGCGGACATGGTCTCACCCTGGCTACCGGTGGTTATTATGGTAACCTTGTCCTTCGGGTAGTTTTTCAGCTGGGCCATATCCGCAAGGGTGTTCTCCGGAATATTCAGATACCCCAACTCACTGGCAACCTTTATCATGTTTTCCATGCTGCGCCCGGTGATGCCCACTTTGCGCCCGTATCTGGCCGCTACATCAATTACCTGCTGTATTCTGTGAACATTCGAAGCAAAGGTCGTGACGATTATTCTGTTCTTACAGCCGTCAAAAAGCGCGTCAAGCCTCATGCCTACCTTGCGCTCAGACAAGGAAAATCCGGGCCTTTCCACATTTGTGGAATCCGACAGCATGACCAGCACACCTTTTCTTCCCAGTTCGCCAAATCTGGTAAGGTTCGTCATCTCACTTTTGATTGGAGACGCATCGATTTTAAAGTCGCCCGTGTGCACAACCATTCCGATGGGAGTGTTTATTGCAAAAGAGACGGCTCCCACTATGCTGTGGTTCACATGAATAGGCTCAATATTAAAGCATCCCAGCTTAAACTTTTTTCCGGGTACAATTTCATGTATTTCAGCTAATGAGGTAAGATTATGCTCCTCAAGCTTAAGCTTTACAAGACCTGCCGTCATAGGCGTCCCATATATGGGCGCGTTTATATCCTTCAGCACATAGGGCAGTGCGCCTATATGGTCCTCATGTCCGTGAGTTAGAATAATGCCCACGATTTTTTCCCTGTTTTTGGCCAGGTAAGCCACATTTGGGACAACAACATCTACACCGTACATTTCACCGTCCGGGAATCCAAGTCCGCAGTCAACCACAAGGATATTTCCCTTATACTCATAAACGGTAAGGTTCTTTCCGACCTCATTGAGTCCTCCCAATGAGATAATTTTTAATTTTTCTGACATTAATAAACAGTTCTCCTTATATAAACCGGAATATTTACCTCCGGCGTCAAAATATGTAATGAAAAATAATAAAAGCAAAGCTCAGGTCAGAGTATTTGCATTGCAAAGCCCCGTCACGCCGGCAATGTCAGTCCCCTGCCCTTTTATTCTCTTTATAAAATATAATAAAGCACCCTCAAGCGTGCAAAATCTCATATATTATATGATAATCGCGCATACGCAATAATATAACCGGACCAAGCCGGTTATATTATTGCCCATATCGGCACATGGTAATCTATCGTATCATATAATTCTAAATTTGTCCAGCACTGAACGCTTTTTTAAAGTAAATAAAATCTGCGGTTGTCAAACATATGGTCCATTTTTTTAGGAAGTCTGTCAATGGTAAGTAGTAGTAGCGCTGTGGGAAGCGTTGAAAAGTCTAACGCACCTTTTCAATGCTTTCCATAGCTGTTGGA
>JAAYOP010000123.1 GCA_012520295.1 Clostridiales bacterium
ACAATGAGGCAACTGTAAATATTTATTTCTCTAAATTGAGAATATTGACTTTTACAGCCCCAATTCAAGCCTCAAAATTGGCTAAATGCGCTATTGTATTTTGTCTGCAGCGGTACTATAATCTATATAGGCTGATGGAATGGATTTTGGTCAGCAGGCGAGAATATATAATAAATATGTAAACCAGTTAAAAAACCAATTTCTACGGAGCGGGCGACAAAATCGCATCGAAAATCCGCAGATAATCTGGTTTGACGCAGATGCTATACAAGGCAACAGTCTGCTTCTGCCGGTTTTTTATTTGTTTTTATTCGACTGGAATTGACGCAGTGAAAGGGTAATACTTCTTGAAAAATCAGGCTGTTTCTGATCACATACTGATATCGGGCTATGCAAAGCTCCCGGCGCACATTACTTCCGAGGAGGTTTACAAAACACTTGTAATGGTTGCCGTCGTAAACAGGCGTAGCGGAGAAATTGTGGATGCAGAATGCTCCATGGTAACGGAGCTTGCCAGGCAGTTTATTGCCAAGCTTATGATAGGTTATAATCTGAATGACGGTCTGACCGGACTGCTTGAACAGTTTAGAAATAACTACTACGGTCACGCAAAAAGAGCCGTGGAAACATCACTGAAAATGATATATTCCAAGTATATGGAAATCAAAAGCCTATAAATTTTAAAGCAAATGCTATATCTGTTTTATTTGGGAAGGGCCCCAAAAGGGTCCATGAACCCAAGTAAAAGCCGGCCAAAACAGGATACCCCCGACCGCGGGCTCCCTGTCTGGCCGTTTTTTTATTATTGAGAATAACTGCCTGCAATAAAATCTAATACCTCAGCTGAAATTAGCAGGAAAGAGGATGGAAATTGTCAAAGTTTAAAATCAAGTTACCGGTAATCCATTATAAACTGGAGTCAGCGGAACTGCTTCAAGCCGTTTTGATGATTGCCGTAGGGTTTTCCGCAGTTCCGGTATTAATGGAAACCCTTGGGCTTTCATATGGAGCGGCGATAACGGCAGTTGCCCTTGCGGAAGCCCTGGGTCTGCTTCATGTGCTATTCGGGGATCCGGTTGTGCCGGGCTGGATAGCGTCTGCACTGCCTCTGGTACTGGTGTATTTAGGCAGATATACAGTTGGAATAGAGTCAATTCACGCACTTATAGCGCTTCAGTTGCTGGTTTCACTGGTTTTCATTGTTTTAGGAGCAACCGGGCTTGCTCACAGGATGATGAAGCTTGTACCCGGCTCTCTCAAGGCAGGCATACTTCTGGGGGCCGCCATTGCCGCTATTTCCCGTGTTTTCGGTGAGGGAGGATACCTGTACCGTTATCCGTTGTCAGTGGGCGCCGGTTCGTTCACAGCCCTGTTCTTCTTGTTTTCAGTGGGGTTTAAGAAGGCTAAGGAGAGCAAGCGTATTTTCAGAGAGATAGGAAAATACGGAATGCTGCCCAGTCTTCTTGTAGCCATGGCTGTTGGCTTTATTTCCGGAGAGGTGGAGCTTCCCAATATACAGTGGGGATTTATACCCTTCAGCTTCGGAGAGCTTTTTAAAACAGCCAGCCCCCTGTCCATTGGATTTCCTAGCATGAAGATGTTTCTTGCTGCGCTTCCCACGGCGCTGGCCGTATACATAATAGCCTTTGGGGAGATTGTGACGGCCGAGGCGGTATTGAAGGACTGCAGCTCCGTCAGAACCGATGAAAAACTGGATTACAACTCCAACAAGTCCAATGTTATTGCTGGTGTGCGAAACCTTATCCTCTCCTTGTTTGCTCCCTTCACACCTCTTGCCGGGCCCCTGTGGGCGGCGGTAACGGTGTCCATAGGTGAGAGATATAAGGAAGGCAAGGAGTCCATGAAAAGCATATTCGGGGGCCTGGGTTCCTTCAAACTTTCAACGGCCGTCTGCGTGCTGCTCCTGCCCCTGGCAAGCCTGCTTGAGCCCATACTCCCTGTGGCCCTTGCCTCAACCCTTGTAGTACAGGGCTTTGCATGCTCTTATATTGCCGTTGAGCAGGTCAAAAATGACAGGACGGCGGCAGGGATTGCCGGTATCACAGGCGCGATTGTTCATCTTGTGAGCCTCAACTGGGCTCTTGTAATAGGCATATTATCCTTCCTGTTTTTGGAGGGGGGAACAGGAAAGCTCCTGGGCAGGAAAAAGTCGGCTGCAGACAACAGGTTATTGGAAGACAAAAAGGCGACCGGATACAAAAAAACCTCCAAAAAACCTGTGCGGGTTTTTAACTACAAGCATTAAGAACACAAAGGCTGAAGCATAAGGCATCAGGCCACAGGATTCCTTTGCGGCGCAGCTTTGCAAGAGCTTTAAAACAAGGATAAGTGCTCTGTTAAATCTGTCTCAGGTTTAACGGAGCACTTGTTTTTTTTATCCCGGATTTGACGTATACAGCGGTTTCTTTGTGGCAAACAGGCTATACGTCGGGGTCGGCAATATGTTTCCTTTTTTCTATGATTTTATTAATCTTCTTTCTTCTGAAAAAATAGGCTATCAGAAGGAGCAGCGGTAAAACAAAGGTTACGGGAATGACTACAAAAGGGAAGACCTGATCGGACCTGAGAAGTTCAACGGTGCTGGATTTGTTCAATAATGGGATGAGGCAGGCAAGGGAGCCGAAAACCGAGATAGGGATGACACATCCCCTGTGTGATTTCGCATTTGCCGCGTTTGACAGCATATAGCTGGCCATATAGTTGTAGATTATGAGCTTAAGCAGTATTACGGGAAACCAGGCCAGTGTGTTTATGGCCTGGACTCTTTCGATAAAGTCATAACCCTCCACATGTCTGGTGTATATAAAATAAGGGTTCCATGCGTGCCTTGCCAGTTCCGCTCCCAGATGGGTCAGGATGGGCAGCAGAATGAAAAAGAAGGAAAGGGCAAACACTCCAATGGCTGTTAAAAACAGCTTATTAACGCGGGCCTTTTTTTGAAGGAAATACGAGAAAACGAAAAAAATGAGGATTTCCGAGTATCTGGCACCTGTATAAAAGCCGCCTATATTAACCTCCAGGAAGGTTGAATCGGCCAGTACGGGCCTGAGCATGCCAAGATCAATATCCTTTACTCCCAGGAGGAAGAAAAACAATACAGTGAGAATTACAAAGGGTACAATGAAAAAAGCCAGCCTCCCAATGGTCCCTGCTCCCTTCAGAGAAGCGTAGGAAATGGGTATTGCACAATACAAAAGGAGCGCCCATAAGGGAGTATCGGGCAATATGAAAAGGTTAATATATATGACGGCCATCAGCAGGCAGGCGACAAAGCAGAATAAAAAAAACAGTGAAAATATTACTGCCGCGGCTTTCCCGAGAATTCGTCCGGCAATTGTCTCCAATACTTCGTTTACATTGAAGCCCCTGAACACATTTATAAGAATTAATAAGGGTGTGCTGATCAGAAGAATGTATATAATGCTGACAAAGAGCACAATCCATGTATCCTGGTTAGCCGGAGGCGCATTTAAAATCGGCATGAAGGTATAGGGAAAGGCTATGGCGCTTCCCACCGACATGAGTACCAACTGGCTGGATGATAACAATGGCTTTTTTGTCATATGGCTCGTCCAATCAATAGTGATAATTTTCCTGAAAAAGAACCTGGTGCCCTATACTGTCAGGCCCTGTTTTTTATTGTTTTTTTGATGAGACCCGAGCGGTTTATGGAGGATTGGATTCGGATATTTATATCCGCGTCGGAAAAGCTTTCATCCCAGTTTGCCCTGAATTTTTTCCACTCGCCCGGGCGATCAGCGTGCATGGCGTTTCCAAATCCGAATATATCGCTTTTAAATTCTGTCTGGGCTTTTTTTATGGCTCGTAAAACCTCGTCCCTTATCTGTTTATTAAATCGGTCTTCCAAAGCTTTAAGATTTTCAAAGTCGGTTACATCAAGATTCTCATCGGCCTGCATAACTGAAATATCCATTTTTATTTTCACGTCAAGCTTTGCTTTTTTCTTTCCCTTATCCGCAGCGCAGGCGGATAAGGACGCTTTTGATTTGTCAATGTGTAAGGCTGTGACGTGGTCGCCGTCGGTAAGGGAAACTACGCTGTTACCGATGGTGTTGGTCAGGATTTTATATGCCCTGGTCTCGACAGCGTCCAGGTATCCTACCAGTCTTTCATCTTTAAAGGCGGCCAGGCCCTCGTATTTAACCTTATACTTTTTATCTTCTTTCCCGGAGCCTTCCCTGCCGGTGCTTTCCATAGTGGCTTTGCCGGAGTCCTCGCCACCCTTACTCTCGTTTCCAGACGACTGGGTATCATCTTCAATAAGCTGGGCAACTCCGGCGACCGGCTGCTTGCCTTCCCTGTGGTAATCTTTTAAAAACATAAGTGTGTCTATGAAAACTGCGGTGGAAATAAAATTATCCTGTGTCCTGTGGAGATTGTCAATATAGTTGCCTACGGTGTTTGAAAGACCCAGGGTGGCGGTATAAAGAAGCTGGGGATCATCTCCCCTCAAAATGATGACAAGGGGCTTTTCATCCGTAAGAAAATCCCGCAGGAAATAGTCCTGATCCTTGACGATGTCCTTTTTTGCGTATCTCTCCGTATAAAAACGGGCAAGAGTCTGTCCTGCAAAGAGATTTCGCTCAAGAGACTCGGCGGTTTTTCTGAGGGCCTCCGGAAGTGATTTTCCTTCGCCGCTGACGGTAAGGGTGGGGCTTTTGCCGTCGCCGCTGTCCTGGGGGCTGCCCTGCGCCTCTGGGTTTATGATTTCAATTGTAGTGCTATAGATGCCCTCCTCATTTAGGTCGTAAAGGGCGCTGCTTATAAGAGCAAGGGTTTTCGGCTCCCTTCTGCTCCAGCAGCCGGTGAGCTGCAACACTAATGCGATGCAAAATAGCATAAAGAGCCTTTTCGGCATGCCGGGCACCCCCTTTCGGACTTATTTATTTTCTTTTTTCCTGACAATGTTATCCCTGGCGATGGATAAAGGCCTCAGCTTCAGCGACCATAGGGGAAACCTGATTGCACTGTCCTTAAACTCCGGTTTTGAAAAGGAATCAAGCAGGGAGATTCCGAAGGAGGTCGTGGATATTAGCTGTGTGAGCATTATCACCATCCCGGCTCCAATGCCGATGAGCCCCATGCTTCCGCCCAAAAACAGCAATATCAGCCTGTAGACCAGAGTGAACTCGGTGAGATTAGGAATAATAAAGCTCGTTACGGCTGTCAAGGCCACTATGATAACGGCCGGAGCGCTTACAATGCCTGCATTGACAGCCGCTTCTCCGATAATAAGAGCCCCAACGATGGTAATGGCTGACCCCACAGCTTTCGGGAGCCTGGTTCCGGCCTCGCGGAGCAGCTCAAACATTAAGATGAGCAGGAATATCTCCGCTCCCGCGGGCAGCGGGGTCTTTGCGGTTGAAACAATAAGGTTTTGAAAAAACACTGCCGGCATCATCTCCTGGTTATATGTTATTACCGCAACGGAAAGCCCCGGGAGCATAACCGATATAAAGAGCCCCAAAACCCTGAGAAGCCGCAGCAGGGAGGACAATATGGTCCTGTTGTAATAGTCCTCGGCTGTTTGAATATTCTCAATGAAAAGCTCTGGAATGGTCAGAACATGAGGTGTTCCGTCGCATATGACGGCAACTCTGCCCTCAAGTATTTTCGCGGCCGCCACATCCGGCTTTTGGGTGATGCCTATGCCTGAAATTGTGGAAAAACCGTTTTCTGTAATATACTGCTCGATATACCCGGATTCCATTATGGAGTCCACGTCAATTTTTGATAACCGGTATTTAACCTTGTCCAAAACATCGGTATTGACTATGCCCCTTATATATGCCAGGGTGATTACAGTATTGGTCTGCCTGCCTATGGTGATGTTTTCCATAATCAAGTCAGGGGTTCTTATTTTCCTTCGGAGCAGGGAAGTATTCGTCCGGAGGTTTTCCGTAAAGCCTTCCTTGGGGCCCCTGATGGATGCCTCCGCATCCGGAGGCTCCACAGAGCGCATTTGAAATGATTTCAAGTCCGCAATTGCGACCTTTTTTCTGCCCTCGAAAAATACGGCTGTGTTCCCCTGCAGAACTTGTCCTGTAACGGAAGACATGTTGTCCACATCGGCTATGGTACATCTGATTGCGGCGGATATATCGCCCTCAAAATTAATTGACTTTAAAGGAGCGATTATATCTCTGTCCACCAGGTTCTTGTCAATAAGCCCGTCCACATAGACAAGCATTGCCATACCTTTGATTGTTTCAAAGGTATCTATAACAATATCGGAGCTGCTTTGAAATATTTCCTTAACTGCTTCCTGGCATTTTTCTATGCTTCCGGGAATCTCGTCTTTTATCTTTTTTTTCTCCATTTATAGGCAGGTGTCTCCAAAAATTTTGTTCTCTCAGCTTAAATTTGCTCATAATGGGAATTTTTATACCAGCCATATAAAGGCAAAAGAGTGCCGCATTTAAAGCCATTTGCAGCACTTCCTTGTTTTATCGACTGTCTGTTAGCTCTTTTATTACCGGTGCAGCAGTAAAAGCGAAGAGTCTGGCTGCGTTGACCGCCTCGTCAATTGAGTTGCCGTCGGTGCCGATTTCTACCAGTATGGAGCCGGGCACTGTGTGCTGATTGTACCGCTCGCCCGATATGCACAGAGGGCGGGCCAGTCCGGGATAGCTGTCCTCCATGGATTTTTGCAGCCGAAGTCCGAATTTCAGGTTTTCCTTCCAGTTGGGGTGTTCCAGGCCGGCCTCGCCAGTTGCGACAAGCAGCATAACCTGTGCGGACGAAAACTCGCCCAGGTTATACTGGGTCCTGTATTTGGAGCCGTCGTTAAGGGTCATGGAATCTCTGTGAACATCAAATACAATTTGAATCTCAGGATATTCATTCAGGTACTTTTTAACGGCTTCAAGAGAGCGGCTGTAAGAACCGCTGTAGCTGGGATAATCGTATATGCCTGTGTCATGGATAACGTTAAGCCCCTGATTGCGCAGCTCTTCCGCCAGCACCTTGCCTACTTTTATCACATTGAGATCCTTATCCAGTGTCCTGGAAGAGGAGGTTTCGCTATAGGCCTCGCTGCTGTGTGTATGTATAATCAAAACCTGAGGCTTATCTGCTGAAAGCTCTATGGCCGGAGCCTCTCTGAGCAGGGCATTGATGTCAATTTCATGGGATGTTCTGTTCAAAACCTCGATGGCAGCAGTCATTTCCGGCTGCTCCTGAGAAGGCCCGGGCAGGGGTATAACAACGCTGTCTGCAACAGCTGCAGCCGGTGACGAGTTTTCCTCCCGTGAAGTCTGGAACACAGGCGTATCACCGCTTCCATCGGGCTTGGAATCCATCGGCTTGTCATCTGGATAATTTTCCGGGCTGCTTTCCGGCAGCTGGTCAGGAAGGTCTTCAGGGCTGCTGTTCTCCGGGAGGTTGACAGTTAAGCCGGTATCCGCGCTTAGGGCTTCCAAAGCAGAGGTGTTTTTTATTTCATCGGGTGATGTGCCCAGCTCAAAGGATATTATGCTCCTGGCCAGCCTGCCGTTTCCGCCAAGCTTTATAAGCAGGCTGTCAAAAGCCTTACCCACCCCCAGTTCGGAGAGCATTCGGATGGCAAAGCATACTAGAATGAGCAGGGCGATTTTTTTTATTACACTCTGTATAGCGCCGCTGTAACGGCGGACACCGGAGCGTTTTTTCATATTGTCCTCCATCATGCAGGTCTTGGTTGAGCATACGGGCCGGTTATATTATCCTTTTAGAAATATATGAAACAGGCAAGCTTGAAAGAACTCCAACGGGATGTTGTACTGGCATTTAAAATAAGAAAGAAAGCGAATATGAGGGATATGACTGTCGAATACAGGCCGAAAGGTGTCTGCGCAAGAGCGATAAAGGTAGACACAGAAAATGGGATAATAAAAAATGTGATATTTGTGGGAGGCTGTCCCGGTAGCCTGGAGGGGATATCAAGGCTGGTCAAGGGTATGCCTGCGGATGAGGCGATAGCCCGCCTGGAGGGTATCCGGTGCGCGATGAAGCGCACATCCTGTCCCGATCAGCTGGCCCGCGCCCTGAAAAAGCCCGGGCGGGAATGATTGTACCTATCTGCAAAGAATACGCGGACATGACCGATTTACATATAACCGGTCATGTCCGCAGTTTATTATAAGCAGATAAATAATGCCCACTGAACAAATGCTTTCGTATTATGAATTTGATTGACGGCGTCAAAGTATTGCTATTGTTGTGTTTTTAATTATTCGGCTGACATTCCTCAGGTTCTTTTAAGGGTTTTGTTTATTGAGCCTGCCCTTCAGATATAAAATGGCTTCTATGTAGCCTTCAAAGCCTTTGCCCGATATGGTTTTTTCGCAGGCGGACGAAACATAGGAAATTCGCCGGAACTCCTCCCTGGTCATCACATCGGTTATATGCACCTCAACGGTGGGGATGCCCACCGCCTTCAAGGCGTCCGGGATTGCGACACTGGTATGTGTATATGCGGCAGGATTTATCACTATCCCGTCAAATCTGCCCATAGCCCGCTGGATCATGTCCACTATGCAGCCCTCGTGGTTTGACTGATATATTGAGACCCGGATATTGTTTTTGGAGCAGTAGCCCCTTATATACTTTTTCAAATCCTTATATGTGCCCTTCCCGTATATATGGGGCTCACGAATGCCCAGGAGATTCAAATTCGGGCCGTTGATAACAAGAAGCTTCATGTTCTTCTCCTCCCGGTTAAGAAGGCGGGATTATACATTATCAAGTAAAGCCGCCTTAATTTTTAAAGCTGTTTCCTGCGCTCCGCAGCAGTCCAGTTCATAGTCGCACCACTGCTTGTATATGGGAAGCCTCTGCTCATAAAGCGCCCTGACCCCTATTTGCCTTGACAGAGGTCTGCCCTCCGTTTCAAGCTCCCGGAGGGGACGGTTGAGGAAAACCAAAGTGCCGTTTTGACGCAAGAGCCGGCGGTTTTCGCCTCGGGTTACAACGCCGCCCCCTGTGGCGATAACGGCTCCACTCAGCTTGGTCACCCTCTCCAGTATCTGGGTCTCCAGATTTCTGAAGGCCTCTTCTCCGTCCTCATTAAAAATGCTCTCAATGCTTTTTCCAGCACGGGATGCCACCAGTTCATCGGTATCATAGAATTGGCGAGTGCAAATATCGGCAAGGATTTTGCCTGTTGTGGTTTTCCCGCTGCCCGGCATGCCTATGAGGATTATGTTTATTGCCTTTTTCCGGATGACACCGGTGATTTTATCTATATCCGCACTGTCCGTCCTTACACCCGAGAAAAGCTCCGCTGCCTTTGCTGCCTGGGCAACCAGCATTCTCAGGCCATTTGACCGAGGAATTCCCAAGACCTCGGCTTCCAGCAGAAGCTCTGTTTTGTCCGGGTTGAATATAAGGTCGAATACACCGGACAGCTTATCAAATTCCCTGAGGCGGACAATGGAACGGCCGTTATCGGGATACATGCCCACCGGTGTGGTGTTTACAAGTATATCCGCATCAAAATGCTTATGCAGATTATTGTAATTATCCTCACCCCTGCGGGAAACCGTTATTATCCCGGCTGCGTTAAAATCCCTTAGCACCGCGCGAACCGTCAGGCCGGCCCCTCCGCTTCCCAAAACCAGCGCCTTTTTACCGGAAATGTTTACACCGCTCTTTTTAATCATATATGAAAAGCCGAAGTAATCGGTATTGTCGCCGAAAAGGGAGCCGTCCTCACGCCTTACTATGGTGTTGACGCTGCCTATTTCCCGGGCCCTGTCGGATAATTCATCGCAATAGGCCATTGCGGTCTTTTTATATGGAATTGTCACATTAAGCCCATTGAAAGAGCCGCTTTTAAGAAAGCTCTCCACCTCTCCGGGACTCTTTTCGAAGAGCTTATAGGTATAGTCGCTCAGCATGGCGTGTATCATCGGAGAATAGCTGTGGGACAGTTTTTCTCCGAGCAATCCGAATATCCTCACGCTATTACCTCCATGTTCCTACACTATTTCGCTATAGCTGCCCAGGTATTTAAACTCCTCGCAGAGCGCGCTCAGCCGGCACATCAGCTCTGCGTATTCATTTGAGTAGACTGAGGTCTCCAAATCAAAATAGAACATGAACTCAAATTCCCGGGAGGGCAGGGGGCGGCTCTCCAGCTTTACCAGGTTTATTCCCAGGGCGTAAAAGCAGGCCAGAACCCTGTACAGGGAGCCGGGCTTATGGGGAAGTATCATCATAATGCTGGTTTTGTCTGCACCGGGATATATCTCGAGTTTCTTGGATATGCATATAAAACGGGTATAATTATTATCCTGATCCTGGATGGAAGAGGCTATGTTGCTCAGTCCGTAAATGGCGGCACAGTGAGAGGAGGATATGGCGGCCACATCGTTCCTGTCCGATTGCGCCACCATCCGGGCGGCCACCGCCGTATTCTCACACACCGTGATTTTTATATTGCCCAGGGTTTTTATAAACTCTGCGCATTGGTTAAATGCCTGCTCATGGGAGTAAATTTCCCTTATTTCGGAAATCGATGAACCCTTTTTAGCCAGGAGATTGTGATCAACCTTTAACCGCACACTTCGTACTATGCTGAAATTGTAGCGCATCATAAGGTCGTAAATCCTGTTGACCGTGCCCGCAGTGCTGTTTTCAAGGGGCAGGACTCCGTAGCGGCAAAGCCCGTTTTCAATGGCTGAGAACACCCCGTCCCAGGTGGTGAAATACATGATATTGGGCAGCTTGAAGAACTTCTCGCAGGCAAGCTGGGAATATGCCCCCTCAATGCCCTGACAGGCGACCACCGCCTGCTGGGTGAACAGCTTGTCGGTGGCTTCAATGGCGCTTAATATCTTCTCTTTCAGCTCACAGCTGGGATTGAGGAGCCTTTCCTGATAGGAGCGGCTCAGTTCCATTATCAGAGAATAGAGTATGACAGCATATGAGCTAAGCCCACTGCCCGCTTTTTCGGAAATGTCCAGCAGTTTCTGCCGCTCGCGATGGGAATCCCTGACGGGCATGTTGCTTTTTGCCTTGAATTCGGCTATCGCGCCGGAAATGCCCATGCGTGCGGCAAAAAGCTCCAAAATTTTGTCGTCGATTAGGTCAATTTCATTTCGCAGTTGGTCGAGATTCATTTTAGATGCCTCCGTTTAATATTTAGATGATTCCAGCAGCCTGTCCAGCACCGCGATAGCGGCGGCGGCTTCCACACAGGGAATGGCTCTGGGGACTATGCACGGGTCATGCCTGCCCTTTATGCTCAGCTTGACGTTTTCCATACTTAGGTAGCTTATACTGTCCTGCTCCACTCCGATAGACGGGGTGGGCTTTATAGCCACTCTGAATATGACGGGCATACCAGTGGTTATCCCGCCCAGTATTCCCCCGTGGTTGTTTGTTTTCGTTTTTATTCTGTTTTCTTCCACAATAAAAGGGTCGTTGTTCGCTGAGCCCCGCAGCGAGCTTCCCGCAAATCCGCTTCCAAACTCTATGCCCTTTACTGCGGGTATGCCGAAAACCGCCAACGCTATACAGTTTTCCATACCGTCAAAAATCGGGTCTCCTATACCGGCGGGGACTCCTACTACCGCGCACTCTATTACGCCGCCCAGGGAATCACCGGCGAGCCTTGCCTCATTTATGGCGGCAAGCATTTGCTCCCCCCTGGCATCGTCTATGACGGGAAATGGCTTTGATTTCGGAAGCTCTATGTCCGCCGGCTCAGCTCCGGCAGGGTCGAAGGAGGTGTCCGACACATTGCCGATTGAGGCAATATGCGCTCCGATATGGATATTTTTCTGTCTTAAAAGCTGGAGACAGAGCCCGCCGGCAATGCAGAGAGGAGCAGTCAGCCGGCCAGAAAAATGGCCCCCTCCGGAATAATCATGAAAGCCTCCGAATTTTATATTGGCTGTATAATCGGCATGGGAAGGGCGCGGTACATCGCGAATTTGGTCATAATCCCCCGGACGGGTATCCTTATTTCGTATGATGGCGGCAACAGGCGCACCGCAGGTCACATTGTCCACAAGTCCTGAGAGGATTTCTGGCCTGTCGGACTCCTTTCTTTGAGTTGTAAATGGGCCCTGTCCCGGCGCCCGTCTTTGCATAAAGGCCTCCAGCTCTTCCATGTCGATTTTTATGCCGGCGGGAAGCCCCTCAATACTTACGCCTATGGCCTTTGAATGGGATTGGCCGAAAATAGTTACCTTGATGTTTTTCCCGTAGATGGATGACACTTTTAAGCGCTCCTTTCAAAGCGTATTACCTGTGCTCAAGAGCAGATTATTGCAACATCTGCACGCTGCCGCCCAGGGAAATATAGTCGTCGAAAAAGGAGGGATATGATTTATTTACCGCTTCAGCGCCTGTTATTATGACAGGCTCCAAGCACCGGCCGGCTATTATGGCCGCGCTCATCGCTATCCTGTGGTCGCCGAAGGAGGATATCCGGCCTCCCCTGAGGCGCTCCTTTCCCGATATAATAAGGCCGTCATCGGTCTGCCTTATGTCCGCGCCAAGGGTTTTCAGGGTTTCTTCAACGGTTTTAAGCCTGTCGCTCTCCTTAAATCTGAGCCGCCCGGCGTTTTTAATCAGGGTTCTGCCCTTTGAAACGGAGGCAACGGCCGCCAACACCGGCACCAGATCCGGTATATGGCGCGCATCAATTTCCATACCCGTCAGGCTGCCGCAGCAGACTGTTATACTGTCCTCATCAATTTCCACATTTGCTCCAAATTCTCTTAGAAGCTCTGATATGGCCCTGTCCCCCTGCCGGGAATCGTGGTTTAATCCTGTGCATGTAACCGGTTTGTGGGATATGGCGCCGGCGCAAAGCCAGAAAGCGGCGTTCGACCAGTCACCCTCCACAACGGCCTTTTCGGGGGAGATGTATTTTTGGTTTCCGTCTATCAAAAAGCTGCTATTCTGCTCCGGTATATTGATGTTGAACTTTGAAAGGGCTGACAGGGTAAGATCTATATAAGACCTTGATTCAATATGGCCGGTTACTTCCAGCACACTGTCGCCACTGAGCAGGGGGAGCGCGAAAAGCAGGCCGCTTATGAACTGAGAGGATATGCCTCCGGAAATGGTATATCTGCCGTGTTTTAGCTGCCCGGCGCACCTGAGAGGAACCGTGCCCTGCTCGGACAGACTGCAGCCGTGGGCTATAAGTTCCTCATAAAGAGGGGACAGGGGCCTTTGGGGCAGTCTTCCCGATGAGTAGAAGGCAGCATTCACACCGAGAGCACAGGCTATCGGGAGCATAAACCTGAGGGTTGAGCCGCTCTCCCCGCAGTCAAGGGAAGCGCTCCGGGGAGCAGTAGATATAGGAGTAATGTGAAAACCCACATCTGTTTTTACAATGTGTGCGCCCAGTCCCTTTAAGCAGCGAGCCGTCGCTTCTATGTCCTCTGAGCTCTCAGTGCATATGAGCTCAACAGGAGAATCGGACAGAGCCGAGGATATGAGCAGTCTGTGGGCCTGAGATTTTGAAGCAATAGCTTTGACCGTTCCGCCCAGTACCGGGTCTTTTATGATAATATTCAAGCTAACCTCCATGTCCCCGTGGGGTAATTTTGAAATCGGGCGAACACAGTTCGCCTCTATGGCCGTTTTCCTCATTTGCAGAGGCCATACCGCTAGTTTTAATACTGTTTTTGCAGTCCCAGCTCAATTAACTCTCTGAACTCTTCAAGGGGAGTTTCTTTTACCTCGCAGCGTCCCCGTGCCTCAGGAACAACAAGGCTTAAATAATCTCCCGCTCTTTTCTTGTCCGCCAGAGCGGAATTATATATCGCCTCGGTGTCAAAGTCTGTTTCTTTGGCCAGTCGGAAAATGTCTGCAAGGCCTGTCAGTTCCTCCAACACATTTCTGCCGCACATGCCCTTTCTGACCCAGGCTCTTGTTATGAGAACCATCCCGGCGGAGACCGCGTTGCCGTGAGATATTCTATAGCCGCTGAGGGCTTCCAGGGCGTGGCCTATGGTGTGGCCGAAGTTTAGCAGGCGGCGCCTGCCCGTATCGCGCTCATCCAGCATGACTATATCCCGCTTTATGGACACACAGCGGGAAATAACCTCCTCCAGCTGAGGCCGGAGGGGCTTTTTGAGCATATCCAGCAGGCCTGGATCGGTTATCATGCCGTATTTAATTATCTCCGCGCATCCGTCTCTGAAGCCCTCCGGACTGAGGCTCTCAAGGGTTTTGTAATCGCACAGGACTAGGCAGGGCTGATAAAACGCGCCTGCAAGGTTTTTGCCCGCCTTCAGGTCGATTGCCGTCTTGCCTCCCACCGAAGAGTCTACCGCGGCAAGGAGCGTGGTAGGCAATTGAACAAGGGCTATGCCCCGCATATATGTGGCGGCGGCAAATCCGGCCAAGTCGCCCACAACCCCGCCCCCTAAAGCCACCACTACGTCTGAGCGGTTCAGCTCCTTTTCGGCCAGGAAATTAAGCAGCGAAATATAGTTGTCGGCGTTTTTTGATTTCTCTCCGCTTTCTATCACAAATTTATGCACAAGATATCCGCTGCTCTTCAGCCCTTCTTCCACTATGCCGCTGTATAGCGCATCTACGTTGGTGTCGGTGACTATAGCGGCTTTTTCGCCCTGACATGTATTCATGATATAAGTACCGGCCTTGCTTAATATATCCGGCGCTATTATAACATCATAGCTTTTGGAGGCCTCCACCTTAACGGTTATCATCTTCCGTCAACCTCCTCCTTGCATCTGCGCCCGTGGGCAAGCAGTTCCGTGAGCCTCTCGGCATCAGCCTGCTCCAGAGCGTCTTTATACTCCTCCAGAGAGCTTATCAGTATGTCCAGTTCCCGGATAAGATTGTCCCTGTTGCCTATAAAAAGCTCCGTCCACATGGTTTCGTTCAGCCAGGCTACCCGTGTCAGGTCCCTGTAGCTGCCTGCGGAATGCCCGCGGTGTGCCCTGGCGGTGGGGCTTTTTATATAGGCATTTGAAACAACATGGGCCATCTGGGAGGTGAAGGCTATTACCTTATCGTGCTTATCGGCGGTGGTGACACTGATGCGTCCGAAGCCGGCAGGGCGCAAAAGCTCCTTTACCTTCTCCAGCAGGGAAATATCGTCATAGCGGGGGGGTATGATTATCATGGGTGCGCCACGAAACATGTTGGATTTGCTGTGTTTAAAGCCGGAGTAGTGGATTCCGGCCATGGGATGGCCTCCGATGAAGGTAAAGCCATAGCGCTCAGCCAGCCGGAAGCCCTCGGCGCAGATTTCCCGCTTGATACCGCAGCAGTCTATTACATATGCTTTCTCGGATATAATCGGCGCGTATTCAATCAAAAACTCTATGGTTGCCCTGGGATAAAGGGCTATGAATATCAGCCTGCAGTCCCTGATTGTATCAGCATTCAATTCACCGTCCACAACTCCGGCGATTTTGGCGATGTCCACAATACCATCTCCGGTATCCAGGGCGAAGATTTTTGCGTCACTGTTTTGCTTATACGCTCTTGCCAGGGAGCCCCCGATTAAGCCCAGTCCTACAATTCCCACATTCATGGCTTCACCTTACTTCCTGACCGCTTCCAGCACTGCCCTGACCTTTGAGGCTAAAACGTTAAACTGGTCGGGAGTCAGTGACTGGGCTCCGTCACACAGGGCATTGGAAGGATCGTTATGGACCTCGATCATAAGTCCGTCTGCACCGGCAGCGGCCGCCGCCATTGCCATGGGCAGCACCAGCCTTGCAATGCCGGTGGCGTGGCTGGGATCAACAATAACGGGCAGATGGGTGAGCTCCTTCAGCAGTGGCACGGCAGAAAGGTCAAGGGTGTTTCGGGTATAGGTTTCAAATGTCCTTATACCCCGCTCGCAAAGGATGACATTCTCGTTGCCCCCGGCCATGATATATTCCGCGCTCATAAGCAGCTCCTTGAGGGTATTAGCAAGGCCCCTTTTGAGAAGTATGGGCTTTCTGGTCTTGCCCAGCTCCTTGAGCAGCTCGAAATTCTGCATATTGCGCGCTCCCACCTGAATAACATCAATATTCTCAAAGAGGGGGAGATGATTTGCGTTCATAATTTCCGAAACCAGTGGCATGCCGGTCTGTGCCTTGGCCTCCAACAGCATGTTAATTCCGTCGGCTTTCAGACCCTGAAAATCATAGGGGGATGTTCTGGGCTTAAAGGCCCCGCCCCTCAGCATGGTTGCCCCGGATGCCCTGACTCTTTTGGCTATGCCTAAAACCTGCTGCGGAGACTCTACCGAGCAGGGACCGGCTATGAACTGGAAGTTGCCGCCTCCCAGCTTCACATCGCCGATGCTTATTACAGTGTCATCAGGGTGAAATTTTCGATTTGCGCTCTTAAAAGGATCGCTTATCCTTTTGACAGATTCAATAATCTCTATTGCCTCCAGCAGCTCAATGTCGATTATGCTGGTGTCTCCCACCAACCCTATTATTGTGTGGGTGCTTCCTTCGGAAATATGCACATCGAGCCCCCTGCTTTTAAACCATGAGATCAGGTTGTCAATCTGCTGCTTTGTTGCGCCAGGCTTTAATACCGCTACCATAATCTACTCCTATCCGCCGTTTAAAACGGCAATAATATATTGATATAAAGTATTTTTTCTCAAATTTCTGAATAAATCAAAAAGGGCCTCGCAGCGGTTTCACTGCGAAGCCCTTGACAAACACTTTTAGCTATACGTTTGCAAACAGCGTTTTTTGTAGCAAAACCGACCTTATCTTAAAAAAGATAAAGTAAAAGTAAAAATATACAGCTGCAAAAAGCTTGTTTTCCATCATTTTTCTCCCGTTTAGCATGGTGTGGATGTAAAATTATACCTTGACCTGTGTTTTAGAAAGAGTAGCATATTATTTTTTTGTTGTCAATACTTTAGCACGATAAAGTGAAAATTTTTATTTTGTGATTTTGTCACTGAAAGGGTCCGCCTCAAAGGGTATAATCAAACCGACAGCTGGGGACTGGGGATATAAACCGGCTGACAGAAGGAGAGCTGTTAGGGAGGGTAACCTGTTTCCATGAAGCATTTAAAACGAGCTGAAGTAAATAAGAGCCATTGTGTGGCGTGCGGGTGCTGCGTGCCGATGTGCCCTAGAGGCGCCATATACATAAAAAGTGGAGTACATGCAGAAGTTAATAACAGACTATGTACAGGCTGCGGGATCTGTTCCCGGGAGTGTCCAGCCTCTTTGATAGCGGTTAAGGCGGTGCGGCCATGAGGACACAAAAAAGATGGTACGACTATCTGTGGATATTTTCATTGCTGTATTTAATACTGGGTTTTTTCAATATTCTGTTAGCCTGGCTGGGCCTTATATGCTTTATAACCCCGCTTTTGATTTCAGTTATAAAGGGGAGTAAGGCGTACTGTAACAAATACTGCGGAAGAGGACAGCTGTTTGGACTCATAGGAGGAAGATTGGGGCTGTCGGGAAAAAGGGATATGCCGGCCTGGCTTAAAAGCAAGTGGTTCAGATACGGCTTCCTGACATTCTTCATGCTGATGTTTATGAGCATGCTTCTGATGACCTTCATGGTTTTTTCCGGCGCCAGGGAGCTGCGGCAGACCGTGACCCTGCTGTGGCTATTTAAGCTCCCGTGGAGCTTTGCCTATATACCGGGAGTTCCCGACGGGGTTTCACAGTTTGCCTTTGGGTTTTACAGTGTAATGCTCACATCCACAATTCTTGGATTTATAACAATGCTGATTTTCAAGCCCCGCTCCTGGTGCGTATATTGCCCCATGGGCTCAATGACTCAGCTGATTTGCAAGGTAAAGTATAATAAAAAACATAAAAAGGAGGCAGCGCAATGGCAATTAATGTGACAAAAAACAATTTTAAGCAAGAGGTACTTGACAGTCCGGTCCCGGTGCTGGTGGATTTCTGGGCCAGCTGGTGCGGGCCCTGCCGTATGATTGCACCGATAATCGATGAACTGTCAAGGGAGGTAACAAACGCTAAAATATGTAAGGTTAATGTGGATGAGGAACCTGAGCTTGCCCAGCAGTTCGGAGTGATGAGCATACCCACCCTAGCAGTTTTCAGCAATGGCCAGCTGGTCAATAAGGCGGTGGGGGCCAGACCTAAAAACGACATATTAAATCTTCTTTCCATGTAGCATTGTTTGGGCGTGTCCGTGAGACACGCCCCTTTTTTGATTTATCTTCTGTTATTATAACGCTGCCTAATGCCGGCAGACATGAAAAGGCCATTTACTGATTTAATATGCAATCATAAGCAGCAAGGCAACGTAACCGTATTTTAGCTGTTGAGGACCGGTTAGTGTTGCCTTTTATATTGCCGTGTATTCTGTTAACCCATCAGCTTATACAAGGCTGTTTTATCAAGAATTCTAACTCCGCCCCGGCGAAGCTCCAGCAGGCCGGAGAGACTCATTTGCTTGAGTATCCTGCTGACGGCTTCCCGGGCGCTGCCGATAAGGCGGGCTATCTGCTCATGGGTCATCAGTATTTCCTCCGAGCCGCTGCGCGCCATTTCATCCAGCAGAAAGGCGGCGAGTCTTTGCTCAAGGCTCATGAAAAGCATTCGCTCCACTGCGGATATTACATCGCTGAATCTTTCTGTTACCGTCATATATGAAAAGCACTCTACATAGATGTTTTCCTCCGATATGGAAGAAAAAACATCGGTGGGAATGAGGATGGCGCGGCAATCTTCCTCGCAATCAATCTGTACCTGGAAGGTCACCGCGTCCAATATGCAGGAGGCTGCCAGCATGCAGATGTCTCCCGGGTGCAGGCGGTATATAGTGGCTTCCTTGCCGTCTTCCGAGAGCAGATAGGTACGCAGCAAACCACTGAGCACCACCAGGACGCCCAGGCAGTCCGTATCACCGCCGTGTACGGTTTCCCCGGTTCTGAAGCTCACAAGTCCGGCTCTTGATTTTAAAAGTTCACGCTGGGCCTCGGTGAGCCTATCCCAGAACGGCAGCAGATCCAGGGAGTCAGATAAAACATCCGCCATTTTAAATTCCTCCAATAAAATTATGTTTTCATTGTAAAAACAACATACTTATAGCTTCAAGTATATTAAAGTTAAATCACAAAGTAAAGACACACAGCAAGGAGGAATGAAAATGGTTCGGAAAATAATAAAGATAGATGAAGAAAAGTGCAATGGCTGCGGACTCTGCGTTGATGCGTGCCATGAAGGTGCGATAGGCATGGTAGACGGTAAGGCAAAGCTTTTGAGAGACGACTATTGCGACGGACTGGGCGACTGCCTGCCGGTCTGCCCCACGGGAGCAATCTCCTTTGAGGAGCGGGAAGCCGCCCCATTTGACGAGGAGGCTGTAAAGGCAAATATAGAGGCAAAGCAGCGCGCTCAATCGGAGCACAGAGGATGCCCCGGGAGCAGACAGATAACTTTTGACAGGGAAAACCAAAGGGCCGGCAGGGAAGTCAGCCAGGTCAAAAGCCGCCTCAACCAGTGGCCCGTTCAGATAAAGCTTGTACCGGTTAATGCGCCCTATTTCTCTAACGCCGACCTTCTGATAGCTGCCGACTGTACAGCCTTTGCGTACGGAGATTTCCACAACAAACTGATTAAAAACCGTATAACACTAATCGGATGTCCCAAGCTGGACGAGGGGGATTATTCCAGGAAGCTGACGGAAATAATCAAACAAAACGACATAAAGAGCGTCACAGTAGTCAGGATGGAGGTACCCTGCTGCGGAGGGATTGTGTCCGCAGTGAAGACGGCCCTTCAAAACAGCGGTAAAATGATACCCTGGCAGATTGTTACTGTTTCCATAGATGGGCAGATTATTGAGTAGATGTTTGCTCCGTTATAATTGCCGCTCAGGTAAAATGCCATTGAAAACGCTGCGATGAGATTGTTTTCATAATCGGAGGTGTAATGCGCAAGCCGGCACAGATGGCAAATTTCCAATTCGTCCTTTGCGGCGATCTGCCGCCAAGAGAAGCTTTTCATCAGGTTAAACCGCTCCCCTTAA
>JAAYOP010000124.1 GCA_012520295.1 Clostridiales bacterium
AGGAGGTGAGAAAATGAAAAACAGAAGAAATATCAATAAGGAAAATCCTTTAAGTGAAAGAGAAGAAAAAATCTATAACAACTTAGTCTGCCAAATAAATAAAATAAACCGTCATAACAGGCAAGGCTCTTACCAGACAAAGCGGAGATATTACTCCGCGGTAAAAACGTTCTGTAGGTTCCTTGCCAGTGAGTTCAGGCTGGAAAAGTTCGTTAATCTTAAGGACAAGCATATTAATGCTTATATAACCAACATGCAGGAACGAGGGCTGAAGGCCAGTACAATAAAAACAAACCTTGCTGCAATCAGGTTCTATCACGATAAATCAGGCTCGAAGAACAGATTATCAGGAAACGAAATATATGACCTCCAGAAACGCAAATTTGGCGGTGTAAACAGGACATGGAAAGATAGCGAATTCAGGGCGTATATAGAGCTTCTGGACAAAAAAGGCAGGGAGCGCGATAAATGTATAGCGATACTTGGCCGACGGGAAGCATTAAGAATTCACGAGGCGTGCAGGCTGACCCGCAACGATGCCGAGAAGGCCATAACAACTGGAAAGCTGACCGTAAAAGGCAAAGGCGGCAAAATCCGTGTTATACCAATCTCCGAGGAAAGCAAACAGGCACTTAACGAGTATATTCGGAATATGAACATAGAGCGAGGACAAAAGCTTTTCGTAAAGGAAGACGAAAAAACACATCTGGTGATTAAACACATCTGGTGATTAAACAAATCCAGAATTTTTTATACAGGCACAGAGACAAGTTTCAGGATCCGTCCCGCACGGACGTCCAACTTACGTACCATGGCCTGCGCCATACGAGAGCGGAAGAGCTTTATGACAGCTGTATAAACTCAGGCATGAGCGACCTGGAAGCCAGAAGGTACGTATCCGACTATCTGGGACATTTTAGGGACGAAGTCACGCGTATTTACCTGGTAAAATGAATAAAATTCCCGGATGATGCCCGTCACAGGGCATCATCCAAAAAGAATAATTATGGAGGGAAAAAATGAGTTTACATAATCGGCTATATGCCCGTACAATTAATAGATATGAAGTCGAAGCGCTCTTTCGGGACGTTTTTTCTCTCAGGCAAAGAGAACATATAGGAAACCTTCTGAAGCTTCTGGGGCTCTATGTTTTCGTCGACCGCCAACAGCTGGAGTACTTCGCAGAGAAACATTTCGGCAGCAAAATAGGCCTTTAATATATAATTCAGGCTGTAAACTATAACCTCGTCTCGGAAATGAAGCCTGGTGACTACAAATCCGAAAAATACTACTTCCAGCTCAAGTCAGGGGGCTACTATTTTCTCGATTCAATAATGTTTAATTATCGGATATTACCGATGGACGCAACTGTCAGAGAATACGAAAAAATAGATTCTGCCCCAACCTCCGTAGAAATTGAAAATGACAGCTCCAAATAATTCTGATAGAATAAAGTTGAAAAGCAATAAACAATCAGAATGACAAAAGGAGCTGTCACAATGAAAGTATATCAGGAAAACAACAAATCCGTCAATGGAAGTATCGAAATAATCAACAGCGAATCTTTGTATGAAAAAGCACGAAGCGGGTTAATGGAGCTTTCAATGTCTCTAGGCCTCGAAGTAATGAGAATGATGTTTGAAGAGGATGTTGAGCGATATGCCGGACCTAAGGGCAAGCATAACACGCAGGGACGTAGTGGGTATCGCCATGGAACGGAAAACACCACGGTGGTAATGGGCGGCAAGAAAGTAAGAGTGGAGCGCCCAAGGGTGCGTGCAGTGGATGGAAGCGGTGAACTGCCGCTGGAAACACTGGGTCTGTTTCAAGATGAAGATCCGCTTAACAAGGCAATAATGGCCAGGTTGCTATCCGGAGTAAGTACCCGGAAATATAATCGCACAGTAGACAGCGAAGCTGCCGACACGATATGTACAAGTAAAAGTGATGTAAGCCGCAGATTTATTGAAGGAATGGACATCCTCATGAATGAGTTCTTTACACGAAAGCTGGATCAGGACTATCCGGTCATGATGATTGACGGACTGGAGCTTGGAAAGATGACCATTCTTGCGGCAATGGGTATAGATAGCGACGGGAAAAAGCGCATATTGGGGATAGCTGAAGGCGGCTCTGAAAACAGCAGTGTGGTAAAAACACTACTTGAAGACCTGATAAGCAGGGGGCTTGATTCTGAACGACCCAGGCTTTATGTTCTTGACGGCGGGAAAGCGCTCCACAAGGGCGTTGTGGATACTTTCGGCAAATCCGCCTTCATCCAGCGATGCCAGGTACATAAAAAGCGAAACGTACTATCCCATCTACCGGAAACGGAGCAGGCAGACACATCAATTGCCATGACCATGGCTTACAGAGAATTTGATTACAATGCTGCCTTAGAAAAACTTGAAGAATTAGCGTCCAGGCTTGAACATAGATATCCAAAGGCTTCGGCGAGCATTTTGGAGGGACTTGAGGAAACACTGACGGTTCACCGTTTGAAAATACCGGGACAACTACGCGAGACGCTGTGCAGCACAAATCCAATGGAATCGGCCAACTCCGCTTGCCGGGGTATTATCCGCAGGGTATCCAACTTCCGGGATGGTGAAATGGTTCTACGTCATGCTGCGGCCGGCTTTATATAAGCGGAAAAAGGCTTCCGAAGAATAAAAGGATATCGCCAATTAACTGTCCTTATTGCTATGCTGGATAATCAAATAGCAGAATCAAAAATCATATCTGCGTAAACGTGAGCTTTCAGGAGATATTTGGAGCTATTCTATATAACATCAATTTCTACGGAGCTAGGGACACTTTCTGATATTGCGTTTAAACAGTTACCGCCTGTTTGGGGAATAAATTCCTCTTGCAGGCGGTTCATATTAGACAAAAGGCATTGCTCTCCAGGATTATTTAGCAGGGTTTTTTCTATGTTTTCGAACCATCTTCTTGACTAAATTCGTTTTACAATGCAAATTATGCCGTAAAAACTGCAAGTTATACCAATACTATTGAAAATCTTCCAATAATAGGTAGTATATTGACTTGTATAGAGCATTGCTTTTTAGCTTTAATAGCTAACAGAGCTTGAATTTAGAGAAGATGGTTCCAGCAGGATAATAATGAGCCTTCTCCAGCTATATATCCCATAATTGCAATCCTTAGGTTTCCCTTAGTTATTGAATTTATTGAGTTATATACGGCTTATGGTAAAGCCGGCTGTTCCATTTCCTCTCAAGCAAAAAGAAAGGAGAGTGTTTCCTATGTGCATGTGTGTTTGAAGTGTTGTTATACGGATACGATTGTAATACTCATAGCTAAATATGTTGTATTTAGAATCAATACTGTGAAAGGAAGAATCATATGAAAAATCGA
>JAAYOP010000125.1 GCA_012520295.1 Clostridiales bacterium
CTGATGGCACAAAGGGTTCGAGGGGGGCTTTTGAATTTGATTCCGATGCGAAAACGGACCTCAACAGTTTGCAGGCTGACTTAGAAATGAATACTATTCCACCTACAGAGGAAAAGAACAATAATAATATGAGTTTCAGCTCAGAAAAACCATTTTGCCCTATAAAATTTGCTGCCTTTTTTGCAGGGCATTTAGCATGTATATTTGTGGTCCCCATTTTTGCGTTACTGGGCGCAGGCTTCGCAATAGGGGCGGTTTTGGCGGTTATATTGGGTATCTTAAGAACATTTAAAGCTGATTTGATACCTATGCGTTTTCTGTTTTTTTCGTCGCCCTCATATTTAAGCTTGCCGCTTTCGCTGTTAGTGGCGGTTGTTTTTGGGTGTATTGCCCTGGGCAGTTGGATAATTCTTCGGAGATACTTGAATTATTTTAAGTCCAGGTTGAGCTTCACTCGTAAAGCATAAAAATTCAATATAGTCTTATCCTTAGCTATTATGGGAGTTGGCATGAAGGCTAAGTCCAATAGAGAAAAGAGTTTTTATACAGGCTGCGCAAGCAGGATGATTATAAATTTGCCGATTGCATAGCAGGGATAGTAACTACTCCTTGTTTCGGTATCCCTTGGAGAATATGCAAGGTGGCAGATAAATAGTGTCCACTTAACAAATGCTTTCACATTTTGCATATGATTGACTTCCTGAATTGATTTGTGGCGTATGCCTGCAAATCAATTGCGCCGCAAACATCCACTAAGTGTGAAAAAGACCGCGAAGATGTTTTTCGCGGTCTTTTTTGTCAAGACGAAGAAGCCGTCAGACTGTTTTTTTACTTTTTCTCTCTTTTAAAGCACATAAACCAGTCGAGACAATACATATCTTCGTCATCAGACTCCATTCGCTCTTTTGCAACCCCGCAGGAGCCGGCGGTGGGGATGATGCAATCGTCTCCGGGTCTCCAGTCTGCCGGTGTGGCTACAGAGTCACTGTCGGCTTTCTGCAAGGCAAGAACAACACGCTTTATTTCGTCGAAATTTCTGCCTGTAGACAAGGGATAGTAGAGGATAAGGCGTATAATGCCCTCGGGGTCGATAATAAATACGGCTCTGACTGCCTGTGTATTTGATTGGCCGGGCTGAATCATACCATATTTATTGGCAACCTCCATTCTGATATCCTCTATAAGTGGGAATGTAACCTCCAGATTTTTCATGCCCTTCCATTCCAGTTCCTGAATTTTCCTCAGCCAGGCAATATGGGCATACAGTGAGTCAACGGAAAGTCCCAACAGTTCTGTGTTAATTTCCTTGAATTCATCCATCATGCTGGCGAATGTCATAAATTCTGTGGTGCAGACAGGTGTGAAATCAGCCGGGTGGGAGAAAAAAATGACCCACTTTCCCTTATAATCCTCCGGAAAATTTATAGTCCCCTGGGTGGTAACTGCTGTGAATGAAGGCGCTTTGTCACCTATCAAAGGCATCCTGTACTCCTTGTTCTCCATTTTTCTTCCTCCAGTTTATATATTAATTATGATTTGATACTACACTCTTTACCTATTATATTCAGTGACCAAGTCACAATAATAGTAATAATTACTGATAGTGGCGACAAAGCCATATTCATAAGATGTCTCATCATACCAGATGTTCCGTTGGATACTGAAATGAGAGTAGCAGGAATACCGTAAAAGCTCCGTTTCAGCATGCCTATATAACGAGACAGAAGTTATTTAACGATTATTCACTTCTGGTAGCGCAATAGGCAAAGATGAGGAGAGGGCTTTTTGACCCTCTCCTCGCTACACAGAATATTATTTAAAGTATATTTTGCTCTGATTTCTCACTTCGTCCATGATTATTTCGTTGACATGAGGATAGATGCTGCCTTCGCCGCCATAAGTCAGGCAGGGGATAAAGCAGCCACCTTCATGATACTCACGGCAAGCACGGGCAACCTCTGCGCGGATTTCCTCTTCGGTTGCGTCGCCCCGGTCTATCCTGGAGTCAAGGCCGCCCATAAGTGTAAGCTTGTAATCTGTGTCTTTCTTTATTTGCTGGATGTCATTTGAGGGAAGGACACCCTGCCAAATGTCTATGCCGATTTCAACCAGATCCTTGGCAATCGGCTGCAGATAGCTGTCGGCATGGTGCATTGTAATAAGGGTTTCTTTTTTCAGCATGCTGTATATTTCTCTGTAGGGCTCCTTGAAGAATTCACGCCACTGGTCCGGACTCATGAACATGCTGGTTTTGGAACCCCAGTCGTCGTGGAACATGATGACATCAGGTTTCAGGTTGTCAACCAGTATTCTGATTTGGCGCTTTTTAAACTCAGCAATGTATGCAAGCAGATCCTTCATTGCTTCCGGCTCATCGTAGAAGTTCATAAGGGTGTCTTCGAAGCCCATCAGGAAGTGGGCCTGCTCAAACAGACCCCTGAAGAGCCAGACCATTACAAACTTACCTTCTTCTCTGATCTTCTTTGCGTCGGCCTGGGCTTGGGTCCAGTCCATGGGAACGTTCTCTATATCAGGGGCTTTGCAGTATTTCTCCCATTTGGTTATATCAGGGCATACCTTGGTTTCGTCACTTATTAAGGGCATTGCGCCAGGCTCGTTTTCGCCCCATACAAGAGTAGTACCCCAGGGGTCCTTAGCGGGAGGGCCGCCTTGCTGCACCGGCAGCATATAGTAGGTTATGGGTTCCCAAACCTGGGGGAAAGGTTCCCATTCATTAACGAATGCATCCGGCTTGCCGTTTTTCAGGGTTTCAAATACATTTTCCTTTAATGATAACACAGAAGATCCTCCTTTGTATTTAGAATAGAAATAATTATAATGCGTACAGTGACCAGCTTGATGGGTTTCAGCCGAATCCCTGTTTATAGTATCTCTATTATAAAGCACTTTAGTAAAAATTACAAACCTATTTACTCATTTTTTTAGCATAATGTAAAAAACAGACTGCAATTCCCTGAGCTTAATATTTGCTCAGGGAATTGCTTTTGAAGCTCTTAATCTGCTTGCAGGGATAAGAGCGCACGTTTAACAAGAGTTTTCGCGATTTGTACCTTGTATCTTGAGGCATTAAAGGGGTGGGCATCTTCAACAGCGGCGGCGCCAACAGCTTCGGCAACCTCTTCGTTGATTTCCTTGCCTGCAAGAACCTTTTCTGCTTTAACCGCCCTGTACGGTGTGGGAGCGACAGCATTGATACAAATCCTCGGGCTGTCACCGTCGACCATAACGGCACAGTTTACAACGGGGAAGTCGATGGCTTTGCGGTAAGCCAGCTTCAGGAACGCGCTCTTTGTTCCGGCCTTGGGGATGGGAATCTGGATTTCGGTGATAACTTCATCTGTGGCAAGAGCTGTATTACCCGGCTTTTTGACATCAAAGAAGTTGTCGGCATCAATCGTTCTCTTGTTGGTAACTATCTTTGCGTCCAAAGCGACAAGGGCAGGCGCCGTATCTGAGGGATGCACCGCATAGCAGCCGCAATTGAGGCAGCGCTTAGCTTCTTCGATGGCTTCCTCCTGGGTCGGTGTTGAGGAATCCTCCAGATCCAGGCGTCTCTTTTCCGCATCTAGCTCCTTGATTTTCATGGCAGTCTTGTTGAGAATGCCGTCAGAATCAAGGGTTATGAAGTCTTTTTCATTGTTTGTATCGACTGAAGCTACTTTTACATTCAGGTAGCTGTTCATACCGTTAGCGGCCTTGCGCCCGCCTGTGATGGCACCGATGACGGTGGTGGCGCCTGCTGTGATAACGTCACCTGCGGCGAATACGCCTTTTCTTGAGGTCATCAAAGTATCATCGGCAACATCAATCATTCCACGATTGAGCTGGATTTGGTATTTTTCGTCCAGGAACGACAGGTCGACAGCCTGGCCTACAGCCATCAGTATGTTCTCGGCGCTGACAAAGGTTGTTTCGCACTCGTCATACTGGGGACTGAAGTTTCCTTCTTCATCCCACGGGCTGAGGCAGCGCTTAAGCTGCATGCCTTTGACCTTGCCGTTTTCCTCCACGACTTTGGCAAAACCCCAGGCTGGCATGATGACGATGCCTTCTTCTTCAGCTCTGGCAATTTCCTCACTGCTGGCAGGCATGCAATCTCTCGGCTCAACGCAGGCCATGGTGACCTTTTTGGCTCCCAGGCGCTTGGCTGTTATGGCCACGTCCATAGCAACGTTTCCGCCGCCTGCTACGAATACTTCCGAGCCAATCTTGCCTTCCATCCATTTGCTGACCTCGGAGAGGAAGTCCAGGCTGAACACTGTAAGCTCTTCGCCTGCGATACCTATGACGGGACGCTTCCATCTTCCGGTGTTGTAGCAGACACTGTCATATTTTTTCTCAAGCTCTTCAGGCTTGATTGCCTCGCCGACTTTGGTATTAGTCTTAAACTCAATGCCCATATTTTCAAGGATTTTAATAAATTTGCGTACAATATCCTTGGGCAGCCGGTAGGCGGGAATGGCATACATGAGCATTCCGCCCGCCTCAGGTTTGCTTTCATAGACCGTTACCTTGTTGCCAGCCTTGCGCAGATAGTAGGCTGCCGTGAGGCCTGAGGGACCTGAGCCGACGATTGCTACGGATTTGCCGGTTTCCTTCTCGGGAGGAGCGTAGAACTTATCGCTGTTATCGAGTATATAGTCGCCGAGAGTGCGCTCTACGCCGCTGATGGTGACGCTTTCGTCGGTTTGGCAGCGATTGCAGCCGTCCTGACAGAAGTGGGCGCATACCCGGCCTGTGATTGCCGGCATCGGGTTGACCTTCATGATTATCCTGGCAGCTTCATCCCAGTTTCCTTGCCTGAGCTGCTCCATATACGCGGGAATATCGGTTCCTGCAGGACACTCCTGGGTACAGGGGGAGGCGTGAAGCTTTCTGCCGCCGAAGATGGAATGATAGCGATTATCACCCAAAATGGCGAAGCACTCCTTGCCGTCCTTACGGATGCAGTGAAAGCGGTTTTCCGGTTTGCGGAAATACCAGCAGCGGGGCAGCTGGGAGATATTACCTGCCAGAGTACCCATATCACGGATATGGGGCGTGCCAACGCTGCGGGCGGCCTGGGCCAGTGCCGTATACTTCTCATTAATAAGAGGACTTTCGGCTATATCGCTGAGAAGGGTCAGTGCTCCGATTTTTAAATTGCCGTCTTCTTCTTTTATGTAGTCCAGACCCGGAATGGTTTTTAAATTGACTACAGTGGAAGGATAATCCGGAAGAATATTGTCTTTAAGGGAGCCGATAAGATCGGTGCCTCCGGCAATCACCCTTGAATTGCCGTCTCCCAGAGCTGATGTAACCTCAGCTATTGTATTGGCGTTTTTATGTCTGAACGGTTTCATATTATTCCATCACCTATGCCTTTCCCAGCGCCTTGAGGATCTTGTCGGGCGTAGCCGGCGGGTCGACCCAGACGCCGATTGCGTTGTGAATAGCGATTATGACCATATGGGTGTTTGCCAGAGAGTGGCTGATTCCGCTTGCTCCGTAGGCGGCATTGCCTGCACGGGTTTCAAGGAACTTGCGTTCTACCGGCGGTACATCCAGCATAGTCGGCTTTTTGTAATCTATCATGTTATTAGTGAGCTTGACACCTGTCCGTTCGTCGTACACGTACTCTTCCATCAACTGGCAGCCCTGACTGAAATACATGACCTGATCAATCTGGCTTTCCAGGGAAGTAAGGCGCATAACCTTACCCGGATCGGCAACAACGACAAATCTGAGTATTTCAACCTCGCCGGTCTCGGTATCTACCGCGACCTCACAATAGGCAGTATTCATGGTGTCCAGCATCTTGCCCATACCAAGGCTCCAGATGGCCGCAGGAGGTCTGCCGGAATAGGTGGCGAATATATTCTTCCGGGTAGCCTGCTTAAGGGGAACACCCTTGCTGGGGTCGGCCTTTACTATAACCTTTCCGTCTGCCATGTCCAAATCCTCAGGCTTAAGTCCCTTAAACGGACTGGGCTCCTGGGGCATTCCAAAGCTGAACATGGACGGAGGCGGAGGATTATTCGCTTCTTCTATTACTGCCTCAAGAATCTTTTGCTTCAGGATATTCGCGCATTCTTTCGTTGCCCAGGCGGATGCTGTAGTTCCGTCGGAACCTCCGCCGACAGGGGTGAACTTCTCTCTGTAGTCAAAGTCAACCTTAATATCTTCATATTCCAGACCCAGTTCCTCGGCAACAACCATGGCGTTTGCCTCAACGGCATATATTCCCGTGCAGGGGCCCTGGGTCGGCAGATGTACTTCTCCGTTCCGAAGCTCAAGCTTCACGTCATAACCGGAAAAGGCATGTCTCGGGCATATCTGATATCTGAAGCTGGCGCCGTGCATCCTTCCGTCAGGAAGCCTCTTTGTACCAGCAGGATGCCATTTCCAGTCCATAAGCTTCTTGCCTTCTTCAAGACACGCTTCAAAGCTGGGTACGGGTCTGGGATCATCCTGGGAATCGGGACCGTGAAGATTGACCTTGGCGATGTCAATCGGGTCTTTGCCCAGTTTCTCGGCAATCAGATATATTGCCATTGTGCCGGCATCCCAGTTGAAGGGACAGTGCTGGCCGCTCAGATACATCTTTCCCCGGTTACTGTCCACGATTTCCATGGTCTGCCTGATGTTTTTGCATCTGAAGGTGTAGTAGGGGCCGTATCCCTGGTCATTGGCTGTACCGAAGGAGGAGCTTCCCTGTGAGCCACCGTCGGATATGGAAAAATCGTCAATTGCGGTAATAAGGCCATTGTTTTTAAAGCCTACCTTCAGGTACATGTACCGCTCTTTCATAAGAAAATCGAAGGTTTCTTCGCGGCTATTTACGCACCTGACCGGCCTGCCTGCTCTTTTGGCCAGCAGGGGAGTTATTTCCTGAGATTTGCGCATACCCCAGTCACAGTATTTACCGCCCTGGAACAGACCTACCTGAACCGTTTTTTCGGGGGGAAGACCATACATGGAGCCAACGGATTCTCTTCTCTGTACCGCGCCTTCAATATGCAGGCTCTTTCCTCCGCCGTAATACGGGTCGTCAAACCACCATGCCACAGATCCGGGAGGATTGGGGATGTGGGAAGCAAATGCCGGCAGCTTCAGTTCATATTCTATAACCTGATCCGCCTCTGCAAATCCTTCCTCTATGTCGCCGTCGATTGTAATGGCAAAGGATACATTTCCCTTTTTGGGGTGGTTGGGATCGGGACGGGGGTCAAACATTCCGGGGGGAATTTCATTGAATTCCGGAGGACGGATAACGGGGGCATCGGGTTTTCTTCCTTCCAGTATGTCAACCACATGAGGCAGGATCTCCCACTCAACGTCCAGCTGGCGGAGAGCCTCCTCACATATGTCCTCGTTTTCTGCAATGACTATTACGCCAACCTCGGCACCCTCATAGTCGGCTATATTGTCAAGATAAGGCCTTGACTTCCCGCCGAAGGGTGATTGACCGAGTTTTTTTATGTCTTCATCTTCCCAGGTCACTATGTCTACAACACCCGGGATAGCCCTGGCCCTGGTGGTATCAACGCTTACCACCCTGGCGTTTGCATATGGGCTGCGGAGAAATCTGGCTTCCAGCATATTGGGAACCACATAATCTATGCCGAACTTGGCTATGCCGGTCGCAAGGGAATATGACAATATTCCGGGGAGATTTGGTTTTCCAACGACTCTGAAATGTTCTCTTTGTCCGTTAACACCGGCCAGATCTGCCATATTATCAACCTCCTGCTGCGATTTGCGGTGCCGCCTCAAGAATTGCTGTGGTGTGGCGTGGATATGTACCGCAAATACAGATATTTCCTGAAAGGGCCTCGCGAATTTCATCCTCAGAGGGGTCGGGATTCTTATCAAGAAGCGCCTTGGCTGTTACAAGGAAGCCCGGTGTGCAATAACCGCACTGCATGGCATCCCATTTGCAGTAGGCATCGACTAAAGGCTTCCACTTGGGATTGGCCGCTATACCCTCTATGGTTGTAATACTCTTACCCACACATTCAACTGCGAGGGTTATGCAGGAAAGAACGGCTCTGCCGTCAATAATGACAGTACAGGAACCGCAGGCGCCTTTTCCGCACATGTGTTTTGCGCCGGTTAGGTCCAGTCTGAACTGGAGTGTGCGCTGCAAAGTCCAATGGGGTTCTACCAGCACCTCGCAGTCTTTTCCGTTAATATGCAGCACTATGGTTTCAGGGACGACGAATTCCGGGTGTTCGTCGGCATAATGGTACTGCAGATTTGCGTAACTGCCGAATACCTTGCCGCAGGTGGGACAGCGAAATTCCGTCAGAACAGACGGGATGGCTCTGATGGCTTCCGCTGACTTTACCTGTGCGGCTTCATGAGATAGCGCTACGTCAGTACGGCTTCTTTCTTCGTTTGCCATAAAAAATCCTCCTTATGTGAACTATAGGAAACCTATAAAGATTTACGTATGATACGGTGTTTTGCCTGGTATACATTGCACAGGGTGCCATGTATATGCAATCCAGCCATGATGAGCAGCTGATTAAAAAATTATTATGTACTAGTCCTAAACTTTGTCAGGATGTATAAATAAACCGCTGCTCAGGTAGGATAAATTGTATCATACATAATACTTTTATACAATATAAAAAAAGATAAATGCTTAATTTTTTTTGATATTTTTGTTGAAAATATACTCATATGGAACATATTCGTTTACATATAGAAAATACTAATCATGAGCTTATAAATATGCTGCTTCCGGAAACCCCTTTTTTAACATAGACCTGCCTGTCTATCCTCTCTTTCAGTTCGTCCACATGGGATATGATACCTACAAGGCGGTTGCCGGCAACAAGGGTGCCGAGAATTTGGATGGCCTGTTCCAGCGATTGCGAATCCAGTGAGCCAAAGCCCTCGTCGATAAAAAGGGTGTCGATTTCCACACCGCCGGCGTGGCTCTGAATCACGTCCGACAGTCCTAGAGCCAGCGAAAGAGAGGCTTTGAAAGCCTCTCCGCCCGATAAGGACTTTACAGGCCGCACTTTTCCCGTATAATTGTCCAGCACGTCTATTTCCAGTCCCGTTTGGGCTCGAAAATCGGCTGCCCGGTCCCGCCTGAGCAGTTCATATCGGTTGCTTGTCATTATTAAAAGTCTTTTGTTTGCCTCCCGAAGTATCCGGTCAAAGTAAAACGCCTGCACATACTGCTCGAAGGCCAGCTTCTGCCTGCCAGCCAGTTCCCCGTTGGCGGTCCTGGAAAGATTGCTTATAAGAAGATATTCCTTCTGATAATCCTCAGCCTTTAAAATGCCTGTTTCAAGAGCGCCGTATATAGGCTCATTTACGCCCAGGCGGGATATAAGACCCTGGACTTTTTCATCGATATGTCTTTCTTTAAGCTCCAGCTCCAGCTTTGCCTTCTCCAGCTTTTCGATATCCTGCCTGTTTTTATTATCGGTTTCCCTCAGGAGCCTTGCCACATCCTGCCTGGCTGCTTTAACGGCATCCTGATAGTCCTGTATTTCTTTTTTCAACTCCTTGATTTCTTCCTCGGTTTTCAATGCCCCATGGTAGGCGTCCTCATTGGCAAAGCCCAACTGAGATATTTTCCCCGTGTATATCTCAAAGGCCTCTTGGGTTAAGCGCTCAGCGTCGGTGAGCCGCTGCTTTTGGTCTGCCAGCAGCGCGGTATTGCTCTTAAGGGCAGATGTTATCTTAAGATATGCATCCTCCGCGTTTTTAAGGTCTGTTTTCAATTGCCCGAGCCGCTCCGACCGGACTGAGATTTGCTTTTCGGCCTGCTCCCTGTCCGGCAGTTCCAGGGAAGCCCTCAGGGTCTTCAACTGACCGGTTATGTCTGAAATTGCAGACACCGCGCGGGTTATTTGCCTTTCCAGCTCAGCGGAGTTTTTTTCATTTTCGGTCATTGTCTTTTCCAGCGACATAATTTGTTCTTTGAGAAGCTGCTTGTGTCGGGACTGCTTTTTTAGCAATTCCATCTTTTCTATGTTTTCTTTTTGCTTTTGAGCGCAGTCGATGACGGCGGATTTTATAAGCTCCTCAAGCTGAGAAAGTGAGATGGATGGGTCCAGATTGGGGAAGTACCCTACAGCGCTTTTCATGAGATTGTCGCGGGCAAGCTTCGTTTCAGCCTGTTTGGCGGAGGCATTTTCGCTGGCCTGCTGCATTTTGATGCGGGCGCTCTCGGCTCTTAGCCTGGCCTTGTTAACCTGCTCTTCCCCTGGCGCGTCTTTTGAAAGGGCGGCCTTTTGGGGATGAGTTACGGAGCCGCATACCGGGCAGGGCATACCGTCCTTTAAAGAGGCTGCCATTATTCCGGCCTGTTCCTGAAAGAATTCGGCCTCCAGCCTTAGGAAAGAGTTGTTGATTGCCTCGTACTTCGCCTGAAGCTCTGAAAACTTATGTACCAGATGGGAGTTCTCCTCCTGAAGCCGGCTCAGGTCGGTCAGCGCGTTTTGCAGGCCGGACAGTCTGGCCATTGTTTCCTCAAGCCTGTCTGCTTCATACTTGCAGGAGGAGAGCTCCACCCGGATATCTGCCAGCTCTTCCAGTTCCTCGCTTATGGCGTTTTTCTGCTCCGATGCGGCATCTTTTTCCTCCTTTAGTTTGTCCCGCTGGGAAACCAAGGATAAGTGCTCCTTGTTTAGCCTTTTCAGCTCCTCTTCAAGCTTTTCGGCTGCGTCATATCGGGGCAGTAGCTTTGTCAGGCGGTGGATTTCTGAGGCCAGCTCTTCCCGCTCCGGCTCTTTTTTCCGCTGGGCTTCATACTCTTTATCCAAAGCATCCCGCTCTGCCGCCTGTCTTCTTATTTCCTCTTCAAGGGCGCAGATATCCCTGGAAAGATTCTCCTTTTCCCGGCTCTCCCGCCGGTAGATTGTCTCTGCCGGTGAAACGGTGTATAGTGCCCCTTGGGCATCTTTCAGCAATTTTTCCTTCCGGGAGTATTCATCGGCCAGTTCCTCAAGGGAGTGCAGCGTTTTTCTGACGGCTTCCAGATCGTCAAAAGCCTGATTTATATAACGGGCACGGGCAATTAGCTCAATTTGCGAGGCAAGCTCCCTGCCAAGCTTGTCCAGATCCAGGCGGCAGACATCAAGGGTTTGGCGGTCCTGGGATATCAGAGCTTTTAAATCCTCCAGGATATGGGTGGCACTGTGAATATCGGCAGCGAGTATTTTTTCAGAGAGAGTGCGGCCCTGCTCGGTATCGGGGCAGGAGATGCCTGCTATGTATTGGAGAATGCTCCCGGATATGCCGTCACAGAGCTTTTTTGCCTCGCGCTCCATGTCCTTTAGTATTAATTGAGCGCTCTGATACAGCTCGGTATTGAAAACCCGTCTGAAAATCTCCCCTCGTTCCTTGCTTTCGGCCAGCAGGAGCTGGAGGAATTCACCCTGGGCAATCATTGCTATCTGCTTGAACTGCTTATAATTTATGCCAAGCAGCTCACTGACTTTCGCCGTCACATCCCGGTATCCGGAAATCACGTCGCCGCCGGGTAAAAAGAGGGTGGCGTCCGGGTTTTCGGTGGTAAGCCCCTGGCCGCTCAGCTTGGGACGTTCATAGCGGGGCTTGCGATATATCATATACTCCCGCCCTCTGTGGAGAAAAGTAAGCTCCACATAGGTTTTTGTGTTCCGGTCGGCAAAATCGCTTCTTAGCGTATCCACACTCCGCACCGAGCCGCTGGCCTCTCCGTAAAGGGCAAAGGCGATGGCATCAAAAACCGTGGTTTTTCCCGCTCCGGTATCTCCTGTAATGAGAAATAAACCCCGGTTGCCGAATTTTGTAAAATCCAGCTCCGTTTTGTCCCCATAGGGTCCGAATGCGCTCATGACTATTTTAAGGGGCTTCATATGTACCTCCTGTATGCAAAATAACGGCGGAAAAAGCCGGGGTGATTATGTTTTGCCGACCGCCTTTGAAAAAACCCGCTCAATTACAGCCAGTTGTTCAGGAGTCAGCCTGGCGTTGTTTTGAATACTGTAAAACTCCGAGAACATCTCAACAGGGCTTTTCAATGAGGCGTCCTGCGGGGCTGAAGATAGAAATGACCCGGACCGCCGGCTTCTGCTGTTTTCAAAATCCAATACCATCAGATTCGGGTATACCTGCCGGAGCATACCGATGGCATCATATATTTCCTCTTCATCGGTAACAGTGGCATGTATGTAGTTCTCCGCAGAGGCTTTGTCTTCTCTGCCTGCCGCCAGAAGCCGGGCTATGGGGCCTTTTATCCTGCGCATATCACGCCTGGGTGTGAGGGGAATTGCCCGGATATCAATTTCACCTTTGGGTCCCATCTCCAGCAATGTGGCGGCTTTATTGTGATGTACTTCCGAAAACGAGTATTTGAGAGGTGAGCCTGAATATCTGACAGTGTCCCTTCCTATTGCCTGGGGGCCATGGAGATGCCCCAGGGCCACGTAGTCAAAGGCATCGAAAACGGATACGTCCACATTATCCGTTCCACCAACGGAAATGCTTTCGGACTCCGAGCGTAATGGCTGATGGGTCCCCCAGGTCACAAATTGGTGGGCAAGGAGTATGTTCCGCTGCCCGGTATATATGGGGGCTGCCGATAAAACAGCGCGGACCGCGTCTTCATAGGTCTCGATATCCTGGTCGAAATATGGTCTCACAATGGCGGGCTTCAGATAGGGAAGCATATAAATATTTACGGTTCCATGCCTGTCCTTCATGGGGACCATTTGAATACTGCCGCTGAAAACACCGGCTATATACAGTCCGGTTTTCTGCATAATCCGGCTGCAGAAGCCGAGCCGCTCGGGTGAGTCGTGGTTGCCGCTTATCATAAAGACAGGCAGCCTGCCTGCAAGCTCCGTCAAAAAGCTGTCCAGCAGTTCGACGGCCTCTGTCGATGGCTGGCTTTTGTCATAGACATCGCCGGCTATGAGCAGCCCGTCCGGTTTATTGGTATCGATAATATGAAGAATCTGCCCGAGTATGTATTCCTGCTCCTCAAGCATGTTAAATCCATTGACCCGCTTACCTATATGCAGGTCGGCAATGTGCAGAAGTTTCATTTTTAATCTCCCAAATCCGGCTGTTTATTACCCGAAGCCGTTTTTCCACAAATCCGCTTTATCCGTATGAGATAATTCTAGCCTATTTTTAATAATTTTTAAAGTAGCTATAATAATGCGTATGTGTCAAGTAAACGTTGGCAAGTTTCATAACAAGGGAAATTGTTCAGAAAAGCTTGCTGAAATTAATGATGTTAACAAATGAAAGGAACAGTAATCCCCATAATTATTCTTTAATCTGCC
>JAAYOP010000126.1 GCA_012520295.1 Clostridiales bacterium
AAAAAAATGGACCATATGTTTGACAACCGCAGAAAAGACTTATAAAAAAATAAACGTCTTTATGCCAGGCCGTTGTGTTGGCTGTCATAAAGACGCTGTATGAGAGAGATACATAAGCCGGGTTTTGTACCTGCTTAATCCCCTTGTGGGAATTAAACATTGGCAGTCATCTATCTAGGCCGAACGTTGCCATCCGGCTCAAGCCACCTCCACGGGAACGGCCGGGCAAGCCATATTTCCCTCCACGGTGTTGCTGCGGATAGAGTTTACAGGACCGGGCTGTCTCCAGCCGGCCGGTGAGCTCTTACCTCACCTTTCCACCCTTACCAAAGGACACAAGCTAAGCCCGTGTTCTCTGGCGGTATATTTCTGTTGCACTTTTCCTGAAGTCGCCTTCGGCGGGTGTTACCCGCTACCCTCGCCCTACGCAGCCCGGACTTTCCTCATGTACTGCCTTTCGACATGTACACGCGACTGCCCGATCTCCTCACATCTGAATATTTTACATCTTGATGAGTAAAAAGTCAATCAAACAGCTCTGACAAGTTCTGGATAATCTTTATTGAGGGCTCTTTGGCAAAATCCTCTTCTGTTGTTGTTCCGGTAGTCACCCCGACAAAATCAACACCGGCATTTCTTGCCGTTTCGCCATCTATTATGCTGTCGCCTATATACAGCGTTGCATCCTTTTTCACTGTCAGCCTCTCAATTGCCATAAGCAGGCCCTCCGGATTGGGTTTTCCAATACTTATATCCTCCGGTCCGATAATTACATCCGCATAGTGCATGAGCCCGCGCATCTCCAGCATATCAGCAATACGCCTTCTCAGCTTGTTTGATACTATACCTATTAAGCCACCGCGGCGCCTGATCTCATCAAGGGTCGGCACAGTATCGGGATAGAGCTCTGTATTTGCATTCATAACCTCATCTGCCTTGTCGTGAAAGCAAGCCCTCATATTTTCCAGCTCAGTTTCATCCTCAACGCCGGTAAGCTGGGAAAGGGCATCCTTCAGGGGCATTCCTATTGTTCTTACAATATCCTCATCGAGTATTCCGGGATAACCAAATGACTCAAAGGTGTGGCGAAAACACATTAAAATCCCGGGCTCGGAAAACACCAGAGTATAGTCGTAGTCAAAAATGTATGCTTTATATTTCAACCTTCTCCCTCCCCTCGCGCGGATAAATACAAAGTATATTATTGGCCTATTTTATGTTTATATATGTTCGGTTTTCAATTTTGAATATTAATCCCAACAGGAAAATAGTATATATTAAAAAGGGGGCGTTGTCTATGCCACTGACGGAATATCTGGCTAAACTAAAAGGAAAACGGATTTCGGTAATAGGACTTGGGGTGAGTAATATGCCCCTCATAAGGCTCATGCTTGAGGCGGGGATACCGGTAGTCGCCAGAGACAGGAAGGAGCCGGATTTATTCGGTCACAAGATGGTTGATTTAAAATTAAAAGGCATGGAGCTTCGGCTTGGAGCAGGATATCTCAGCGCCTTGGACGAGGATATCATATTCAGAACTCCCGGCCTTTCTCCCAATACCCCTGAGCTTTTGGCCGCGAAGGAGCGAGGCAGCCAGATTACCTCGGAGATGGAGGTTTTCTTTCAACTGTGCCCCTGTCCAATAGTTGGCATTACGGGCAGTGACGGAAAGACAACCACCACATCCATAATAGCGGAGATTTTGAAAAGCGCCGGGCATACCGTACACATGGGCGGTAACATAGGAACGCCCCTGCTCGCCTCTCTTCCCAATATTTCACCGGAACATTACGCTGTCCTTGAGCTGTCCTCCTTCCAGTTGATGACAATCAGAAAAAGCCCTCAGATATCCGTTGTGACAAATATAACTCCAAACCATCTGGATTACCACAGGGATATGAAGGAGTACATTGCGGCGAAAAAAAATATCTTTCTCCACCAAGCCCCTTCGGACCTGCTTATTTTAAATATGGACAATGAGATTACTCGCAGTTTCAAAGCATGCGCTCCCGGAAAGGTGCGTTATTTCAGCCTGTGTTCCCGTCCGGACATGGGCTTTTATCTCCGGGGCGACAACATTTGCCTGATTGAAAGGGGCATGGAAACCCCACTTGTCAAAATATCCCGCATTGCCCTCAGGGGAATGCACAATATTGAAAATTTTATGGCCGCATTCGCGGCGGTATATGATATTGTGGGGCCGCGTATATGCCGCCGGGTAGCCGAGAGCTTTTCCGGAGTCGAGCACAGGCTGGAAAAGGTTCGGGAGATAGTGGGTATCACGTTTTATAATGACTCCATAGCCTCCACCCCTGCCAGGACAATGGCCGGATTGAGGGCATTTGACCAAAGGGTCATTCTTATAGCAGGGGGATATGACAAAAATATTCCCTATGACGAACTGGGCCCGGTTATAAGGGACAAAGTAAAACTCCTGGTTTTGACGGGACAAACCGCCCAAAAGATTAAATCCGCCGTCATGGAAGCATGCGATGGAGTAAAATGTCCGGAAATCATATACGAGCCGGATTTTGAAATAGCCGTTTTGGCAGCTGCGGCAAGGGCCATGCCCGGCGATATAGTCCTCCTGTCCCCCGCCAGCGCCTCCTTTGACCGGTTTAGGGACTTTGCCGAGCGAGGAAAGTTTTTCAAGGATATAGTATCCAGACTGTGAGTTTTATATCGGTATTCGCCATAAAAGCCTCTCCGGTAAGCATTTGAAACCGGAAAGGCTTTTGCTGATAAATGAATATTTCTATTTATGTTGGCCAAATCGTACTCTTATAATGTTTTTTACATTTTCCTGACACTTCTTCGGTTTTCACTTTTCACCTGTTAAATTCTCATAAACAAAGCTCTATATCCACCAACATCAAATGGTAGGCTTTATTAAACTCGCATGAATACTAGCTTTCCGTATCTTCCTCGGGCTCCTCCCAGTTGTGCCAGACCTCCTGAACATCGTCATTGTCCTCCAGGGCGTCCAGGAGCTTTTGCATGTTCTTTACGTCGTCGGGATTCTCCAGCTTGATGTAGTTCTGGGGTATCATTTCCACCTGGGCGGACAGGAATGTATAGCCCTTTTCCTCCAGGGTATCCCGCACGGAGCCAAAGGCATCGGGATCGGTAAAAACTTCATAAACATCCTTTTCAGTCTGCATATCGTCGGCCCCTGCTTCCAGGACGTCCATCATGACGGTGTCCTCGTCATGCCCTTTTGCGTCTATAACCAGCACGCCCTTTTTGTCAAAGCTCCAGGAAACACTTCCGGGAGTTCCCAGATTCCCGCCGAATTTATCGAAATAGTGGCGCATATCGGAGGCTGTGCGGTTCCTGTTATCCGTCATGGCCTCTACAATCAGCGCCACTCCGGAGGGACCATAGCCTTCATAGACAACGGATTCATAGTTTTCCCCGTCCCCGCCGTGGGCAGCCTTTTCAATCACCCTTTTTATATTGTCATTGGGGACATTGGCGGCCTTTGCCTTTGCTATGGCATCCTTCAGCTTTGAATTGGCAGCAGGGTCTCCGGAGCCGCCCTCTTTGACTGCAACTATTATTTCACGGGATATTTTAGTGAAAATTTTGGCCCTCTGGGCATCCGTCTTCCCTTTTTTATCCCGTATATTGCTCCACTTTGAATGTCCTGCCATATTATACACCCCTCCGGTAACGGGCAGGTTGCCCGAAATGCCTGTTTTTCTTAATATTTTATAAAATTACAGTTGAGATTACAATCGGCTGATATGTTTACCGGCGCAATTTTAACATAAAACAGGCTTTATTACAAGGGCGAGCCTTTCCTTATCATCTCAGGACAATAAGAAAGCCGCCCTGTGCATGTAAGGAGCGGCTGTTCATGCAAAAAGCTGCATCAATACGCTTTGTTCCGGCGTTTTGATGCAGCCCTTTATGCTATCTTTTTTTCGCTATTATCAAAAGCTCATTTGGAGAAATTTCGTCGCCCTCTTCCTTCAAATTAGCTTTTTTTATCAGCTCCCTGGTGGAATTGTACCGCTTTGCCAGACTCCAAAGGGAATCATTGGCACCTACACGGCAGAGCACAACCGATGGCATGCCGGCAGAATCCTTCTGCTTTTCCTCATCAAGCTCGATACCAGACAAAGGTTCAATTATTATATTGGCATATTCACGAAGCTTTAACTCTACGGGTATCCTCAGCTCCACGCCACCGGCTGCGGGAGAAACAAAGGCTTCATTTATGTTCAGCTCCGCCGCCGTTTCCGTCCCTTGGTCTGTTTCAGAACCAAAGGGGATTTCAAATATATCCGAAGCCAGCATTATCTTGCCCTCTTCGGTAAGATACAGCGCTGCAGCGTTAAGCACAACTTTATAGCCGTTTTCGTCCTGTCTCACCCGTCCCGGGAATATCCTGGAGCCCACAACGGTTCTGACTTGATTGGGGGTGCTTATTGTTCCCCGGACGTTATCACGTATTGTATTTTCGGATACCAGGGAGTTTACGGAGTTTTCCGACCTTGTGCAATTAGTCTCCCATGCCGTACTGTACGCATCGGCAATATATTGGATGTTCATCTTTTTCCACACTATAAGCTGTGATACGGCGGCAATCTCCACAGATATTCCGTGAGAGCCTGCGGTCCCCTCTGTAGACTCCTGGATATAGATTCCTGTTGGCATAATTCCCACACTGAAAGCCGTGTTCTCACTCTCTTCATTCAGCTCCATAATCTGGGAAAAGGGAACTGTAAAATCATTTGGAATTATTTCACCGCTCCCGCTGGAGGTATAGATAACTGATATGTAGGCATTTCCCTTGATAATCAGCTTTGAGCCAACGGTCTTTAAGTCCTCAGCAGCCAGGCGAACCGAGGATTTCAATATCGCTCCAATGGGAGGCTTGGAAGACGAAAAGCTCTGTTCATCTGAGAAGGAAAATACTTTCTCCTTTACCTCAACAATAGGATTAATCTCTGCGTTTGTTTTGAGCACCTCAATTTCCGTGTCGTCCGCAATTCCCGTCGATACTTGAAGCTCGGCCTCCGAATACGCTGAAATTGAGAACATTACATCCGCCCTTGCTATTAGCTTTCGCGAATTAATAATCCTTGTATCAATCGAGGCAAGCTCCGCTTTTACGAATAGCTTTGTGGATGGAGTAAATTCATTGCCGTCTACTGTAGCAGAAATGGGAATTTGAACCGTCAAATTCCTGAGCCCCCTGCCCCCCTCCGGAACAAAGATTATATGAGTCCTGACCACACCTGAAACCGTTATCTTTCCGATATCAGCTTCCTTGCTTCGAAGCAGGACTGTGCCGTCGGTATCAACTATATCCAATACATCCGGCAGAGTATCCGGAACTATTAACTCCATGGTCTCCTCGTGATTAAAGCATGTATCTGCCAGTTTTCTGAAAAGGCCTATGCTCTCCCTTTGCAGTGTAACCTCCATATACTATCCTCTCCTTACGGCTGATATCAGAATCGATAATAATGTCTGATAGAGTATATTTTGGAGGTGGTATCTTTATGCCTTATTTGTTCTGGTTTCCTTTTCTGCTTCTTAGATTCTTTTTCTCCGGCTTCATTCCAAAAAGGCTTTTGAGCAGACCGGAAAACAATCTCGGTGATTTGAACACATATATTTTCATAGCCGCACCCTTTTCTCCGGCGATATTTTTTAATTAGCCATCTTCCGCCGGTAAAATAGCTTTAAAATAAAATCCCAGCTCCCGTCGCTTTTTGTATTAAAGACCGTGATTAGCGGCAGCTGTTTATAATAGCCAGGCCTGCTACTATAAAAATCAGCCCTAAAGCAAAAAACCAAAAACCTGAGGGCAAAATTATTACAACCATTATGCCGATACCCAGAATAATGGCTGCTAACCCGATTTTTTTGCAATTTCGCCTGAAAATATGAACCGCCTCCCAGTATGCGCATTGAAGAAGCACGTCTGAAACGGGATGCTTTATCTCCAATAGCATTATACGCAGGAGGCGGAAATATGTTACGAAATACAAGCCCTATTTTATTTTGACCGATGCCCTTCCCAGCCGGGAGAAGCCAGGCTTCGTCTCGGAAATAAGAACGGCCAGGAAAATGATTACAAATCCTGAAAAAAGCCTCAGAGACGGCTGATCCCGCCCCAGAGCAATTGATATGGCGGCTCCGAATACGGATTCAAGGGTCAGGAGAACCGCCGCGGTGGACGGATGTGTGTATTTCTGACCGATTGACTGCAGGAGCAGTGAGCCGGCAGTAGCAAATACTGTCAGATACGCAAGACTAAGCAGTGCGCTGTTTGGAATCTGTTCAGGAAATTTCTCAAAAATCATTCCACATACAAAAGAAACAAGTCCCGCTGTCAGAAACTGCAGCATGGTCACAGGCAAAACCGCGCATTCATCTGTCGCTTTCGCCAGGGCGACTATATGGCAGGCAAAAAAGAAGCCACCCACCAGAGTTAGACAATCACCGTAGTTGACACTTAAATCCCGCTCCAGTGACAGCAGGCCGATGCCGGCTAAACACAGTATTGCGGCGGAAATATTGTATCTATCCGGTCTGCGCCCGGATATTGCCCAGTATAAAAAAGGCACGATAATACAGTATACCGTTGTAAGAAAAGCGTTTTTGCCCGGTGTGGACACCTTCAGTCCAAAGGTCTGGAAAACATATGCAGCTAAAAGCAGCACACCGAGAATTACACCGTTTATTATGTATTTCAAATTGAGCTTTTTCAGACTTTTAAATCCGAAAGCGGCCAGGAGCACGGCCGCCGATGTAAATCTTATAGCCAGAAGATAGAATGTGGGAATGCTCTCCACCGTGTCCTTCATTAGGACAAATGTAGAACCCCAAATTAGCGTTGCAACTATTAACGACAAACTTCCCAATGCTCTTTGTCTTTTCATTTTTTCTGTTGTCTTTCCTTTTCTGTTTATATCTGTTTTTGTTGTATTTCTTACCTTTATCTTTTTATTTGATTTTCAAGAAGAAACAATGAACCCAAAATCAGGGCAACACCTATCAATTAAAGGCTCCCTGTCTCCGTTCTATACATCAATTTTCTTCATGTGCCTGGCTGCCGAATTGCACAGGAGTCTCTTTGTACCCACACTGTCAAAGGCTATTTCCAGCAGCGCGTCACCTCCCATGGCAGTTACCGAGATGAGAAGTCCCTCCCCGAACGCCTTGTGGTGTACCCTGTCACCCTTGCGAAATTCCGTTACCGGAACCGTCTTCTTCTCCTGCCACTCTATCCGGCTTTTTTCTGTTTTAGGTCTGGGAGCGGAAAAACCGGTATTCCTTATTATAGTTATCCCCGGCTGCACTTTGTCCATATAGGCGTCGGGAATTTCCTCAACGAAGCGCGATATTCTGTTCGCCGATGTGCGCCCAAAGAGCATTCTCTGCCTGGCTGCGGTGATATACAGCTTTTTCTTTGCTCTTGTTATAGCCACGTAACACAGCCTGCGTTCCTCCTCCAGCTCCTCAGGCTCTCCGATTGAGCGCACCCCCGGAAAAATTCCTTCCTCGGCACCCACTATGAAAACCACAGGAAATTCAAGACCCTTTGCACTGTGCATTGTCATCATTATTGCGCTGTCGACACTCTCGTCCAACTGCTCTATATCGGTGTAGAGAGCTATTTCATCCAGAAAACCTGCAAGTGAACCGTCCTCATTTTCCTGCATATATGTGATTATGTTTGACTTGAGCTCCCAAATATTTTCAATTCGTGAAGCGTTCTCCTGAGGATTCTTTTTCTCCAGCATATCTATGTAGCCGGTACGCCGGAGCAAATATTCATAAAGCTCATCCAGCGGCCTGGGCTTTGGCTGAGTATCCTGGGCGGCTTCGCCCTCCGGCGCCGTATATGCAAATGAGCGCAAATCTTCAATAAGGTTTACAAAGCCCAGAAGCCTGTTGGCCGCACCGCTCAGCTCCGTATATTCCCTTGCCCGCTTAACAACCTCATATATCGGCACACCGCCTTCAGAGGCAATTTGAGATACTGTGTCCACAGTCTTTGCCCCTATTCCCCGAGGGGGGTTGTTTATTATCCTGAGAAGTCTCAGGTCGTCATTGGTGTTGTTTATTACACATAAGTAGGCCAGCATATCCTTGATTTCAGCCCTGTCAAAAAACTTAGTGCCCCCTATTACTCTGTAGGGTATCCCATTTCTTTTAAAGGCATATTCAAGCTGGTTTGATTGGGCGTTCATACGATACAAAACCGCAAAATCTCCCCAGTTCAAGCCCTGGGAAAATCCCTCAAGGATTTGAGTGGCCACATATTGAGCCTCATCGGACTCGTTTTCGGCCCGGTATAGTGTTATCAGCTCGCCCCTCTCATTTTTTGTCCAGAGTTCCTTTCCTTTTCTGGCAACATTCATGGATATTACCGCGTTTGCCGCGTCCAGAATGTTCCCTGTGGAGCGGTAATTCTGCTCCAGCCTTATAACACGGCAATTCTTGTACTGATCCTCGAAGCTGAGAATATTCTCTATACTGGCGCCTCTGAATCTGTATATGCCCTGGTCGTCATCACCCACAACGCATATATTATTCCACTTGCCGGCAAGAAGCCTGACCAGGTTATACTGGAGCTTGTTTGTATCCTGATACTCGTCCACAAGTACGTATTTAAATTTATTACTGTAGTATTCCCGCACATCCTCATATTCACTGAGCATTTTAACGGTTATCAGTATCAGATCATCGAAATCCAGAGCATTGGCTTCCCTCATACGTTTAGTATATTCCCTGTAGATTTCGCCAATCTGCTTTTTCCTTATATCCCGGGTTTTGCTCACCTGGTCAATAAAATCCTCAGCAGTCTGCATCTGATCCTTCGCGTTGCTTAAATATGTCAATACGGTTCTGGGCGGGAACATTTTTTCATCCAGTTCCAAATCCTTAACAATACGCTTAATAAGCGACTGGCTGTCCACAGTATCATATATGGTGAAATTCCTGCTGTAGATTCCCAGTCTTTCTATATCCCGCCTTAGTATTCGCACACAGGCCGAGTGGAAAGTGGAAGCCCATATATCAAGGGCCTGCTCACCCAGGATAGCCTCCAGTCTGCTTTTAAGCTCGTCCGCGGCCTTGTTTGTGAAGGTTATGGCTATAACACGCCAGGGTTCTGCTCTTTCCAAAGCGCAGATGCTTTTTACATCCTCCGGAATCTCCTCCGTCGCCCTGTCCGCATATGCTTCCAAAACCTCAAGCTCCGCCTCTGTGGCGTATGGCGGAATTTCATCACAATCGGAGGCACGCCCGTATTTCAGAATGTTTGCTATCCTGTTTATAATCACCGTTGTCTTTCCGCTGCCGGCACCCGCCAACAAAAGCAGAGGCCCCTCGGTTGCCATAACCGCCTCCTGCTGCATATCGTTCAGGTGCGAAAACTCCCCTGCGATTATCCTCCGCCGTGCCTTTAAAAATCTTTTTTTAAATTCGTTTCGGGTCATTTCTGCCTCCTGCTTACGCGATTAATCCGATTTTCCGGACATATCCGGCAATGAAAAAGCATAACAAGCCTATCCGCTCAGGCCTATGCCCTTCGCCGGACTGTTATGCCAAATAGTTCCAATGTCAGCTCTTTTCCCGTTTTCAAACAAAGAAAAATGGTATTCCGCCTACCCGAACAGTATACCATATATGAATTTTTAAGCAAGGATTCACTTTAAATAGTATGTGTCAAGTAAACGTTGGCAAGTTTCATAACAAGGGAAATTGTTCAGAAAAGCTTGCTGAAATTAATGATGTTAACAAATGAAAGGAACAGTAATCCCCATAATTATTCTTTAATCTG
>JAAYOP010000127.1 GCA_012520295.1 Clostridiales bacterium
ACTGCCGGTTTTCTGGGGATGAGGGTCGATGAAGATATCAGCATAACCAACGGTATAAATCTGCAAAAAAGTTCCTTTACCGTGAAACCAACGGTGCCGGACAGGAAAAAAGTATAAAAACATCGCCTGATAATGTGGTTTGAAAATCTGCGGAAACGTGTTACGATACATACAGAAATCTCCGTATATGATTATCACACTTCTTCACCCAGTCTCTTGAAACGAGACCATTATCAACCCTTATACGGAGATATTTTTTATCTGTTATCTTTAGACATGCAGCTGATAATCTTCAGCCTGTGGGTCAATATTCTAAGCACTTGACGCAGTGCTCCTCATTCTGCCGCTTTATAATTATATATTGGCTTTAATATTTTCTGTATTTCAACAGTTTCGCTGATTGCATTTATGATTCCTTCAGACGGTTTATATGCCATCGGAGCTTCGTCAATCGTTTCTTTTATTATAGATGTGCTGAACACCCCCTGCATTGATTTGGAGTATTCATCCATGGCAATTTTTTTCTTTGCCGCGGACCGACTCATAATTCTTCCTGCACCGTGCGGTGCTGAGCAGTTCCAGTCATGATTTCCAAGCCCCACGCCAAGAATACATCCATCACGCATATTAAGCGGGATTAACACTCGCTCTCCTTTGTGAGCGGATATAGCTCCCTTTCTAACGATATTATCCCGGTAGTCAATATAGTTATGAACTGTCTCAAACAAGTAGTCTATATCCCTTATGCCAAGCATATTTAATATGATTGAACCAATATACTCTCGGTTTTTAACGGCATATTCCTGGCATATGTGCATATCGTGGAGATAATATTCTACAAACTCACCTTCAAGATAACAAAGGTCTTTTGGGATTTTGGATGTTTTAAGTTTTTTCTTTGAACGCTTTATGGAGTTATGGACTTCAGATTGCCTCCCCTGAAAATACTCATCAACAAGTTTCTCTTGCATTTCAGGAAGCTCACCCTTGCCATAATGAATATCCATGGCCAACTTTTGATATATTTCAGCGACTTGTTTTCCTAAATTTCTACTTCCTGTATGGATAACGAGATATTTGTTGCCCTTATCATCAACATCAACCTCTATAAAGTGATTGCCGCCGCCAAGAGTACCGATACTGTTTTCGATGCGCTTCATATTTTTAATCTTATTGTAGCAGTATAAATTTTTCAGTCTTTTATAATCTGTCAAGGGTTCTATATGTGTGTTTCTTCCACTGGGAACATAAGCCCGTATAATATCGTCGAGCTTTTCCAAAGATAGGTCTATATTACCAAGCTCAAATACCCTTATACCGCAACCTATATCCACACCTACGATATTCGGAATAACCTTGTCTCCCAGATCTGCCGTAAAACCAATCACACACCCTATACCCGCATGAACATCAGGCATTATTCTGACCTTACAATCTTTAAATGCCGGTTGATTAATAAGAGTATTTATCTGATTGAGAGCCTGGGGCTCAACACTATCTGTGAAGATTTTCAAATCAGGCATATATATCACCCTCTTTTCTAAAATAGCACGCTCTAAGTGGGAGTTTATCAGGAATTGTTCCCCTTTACAAGACAATGCCGGTAAATGCAGATGCCCATTAACCCATACCACATCAATATGTTAAAATTAAGAACTGGGCTGTTAACCCGCGGGCCAAAGGGTTGTCATGCACGCAAACAGAAGACAGAAAACAAAGCCCAGAAGTGAGAGGCCAGAAAAGTACGCCTTTCCCAGCTTATCAACAAATCATCGTATTAAATTGCCCCCCTCTGATGAGGGAGGTGGCGTAAAGCGCCGGAGGGAGAGATAATACAGCACTGCGCTTTATGAAAAACCTGTTTCAGCTTCAGCGTCTGCAGGTCTATCCCTCAAGTGGTAAAGCCTTGGTCCGACAGGTTCCCTGTATGCGAAGCCAACAGCTCAGAGGAGCCAGAATAAGGCTGCCCCGATTCTGCATGACCTGTCTACTTAAAATTATCAACTCAGTGGGTTTTATGGCTGCAGGCTGCACCTGAGAATATCAGTTCCCTCTTATATACAGGTTGACATAAATTCTTGAAATATAATAGGGGATAATAGGAGCCCATCTTCAGTGAACCTGTGCATTTTGCAAGGCTATAAATTGCAAGTAAATTAAGTTACATAAACGAAGGTGTAGGTACACAAGTGAGCAAAGTTAATAAGTATTATCAGACAACATACCAGTCCCCGATAGGTATGATGACAATAGCGTGCCACGGAGGAAAAATATGTGGGCTGTGGTTTGAAAACCAGAAGTATTATCTTGGCTCGCTGCCGGAGCAGCCGGTTCAAGACGACAGCCCGGAGGTTTTTGCGCAGGTCAAAAACTGGCTGGACAGATATTTTTCCGGGAAAAAGCCGGAAATCACTGAGCTGCCATTGGCACCCACAGGCACGGAATTTCGCAGGATGGTGTGGGATATTTTATGTGAAATACCCTATGGCCGGGTTATTACATATGGGGAAATCGCAAAAGAGGTAGCTGGCCGCATGAATATAAAAAGTATGTCCGCCCAGGCTGTAGGCGGCGCGGTGGGCCACAATCCGATTTCCGTTATTATTCCTTGCCACAGGGTGGTGGGGGCAAAGGGCAGTTTAACCGGATTTGCCGGTGGTATTGACAGGAAAATATATCTTTTGCGCCATGAGGGCGCCGATATGTCGTATCTGTTTGTTCCAAAAAACGGAACGGCCCTCTGAATACAGATGATATATGACCAGATATTTCGCACTGTTTTATATTGCGGGTCAGGACAGGTTATTAATAACAGAAACTTATGAAGGTGAAAGCGGCATTTAAGAGAGTGGAAATGAAAACTATTCTTTCAGGGCATATCATAAAGCAGATGGCTCATCTGCTTTGTAAAAGAAAAGGGACCTCACCGTCACAATGACAGGCAAGGTCCCTATATTCTTTCAGAATATCTTGTGCATGCGAATCCGGCTAGATTGCCAGTTCAGTCCTGCTGATAAGGTCATTTTGAGCCGCCACATGCATCTCAACGAAAAAGGCTGAGAATCCGGCAACGCGGACAACAAGATTTTTGTATTCTTCAGGGTGCTTTTGAGCATCTCTGAGTGTTTCCCCGGAAATTATGTTTATTTGCACCTCCATGCCGCCCAGATCGAAATAGGTCTGTATAAGCTGGATAAGCTTTTGGATGCCGTCGCTGCCGTTGATGGCAGAGGGGCTGAATTTCATATTGAGCAGGGTGCCGTTGGCAAAAAGGGTCTGATCTATGGTGGACACGGAGTTGATAATGGCGGTGGGGCCGTTGCGGTCCATCTGCTGGACGGGTGAAATTCCGTCTGCCAGGGGGATGCCTGCGCTGCGGCCATCGGGAGTGGCTCCGGTCATCATTCCGAACATCACATTGGCCGTAACGGGGAACATGGCTGCCGTATAGCGGCCTCTCGGGCCTGTGTGTGAGGTGACTGCCTCGGCGAATTTCTCCGCCGCCCAGGCGGCCAGCTCATCGACCCGGGGGTCGGCATTGCCGTAGTGAGGACAGGAATTTTTTATGTACTGCTGGAGGTCCTCATAGCCCTTCCAGTTTGACATGAGCGCATCATAGAGCTCTCTTGTCGTGCACTTCTTCGTATCAAAGCACAGGTGCTTGATCATAAAAAGGGAATCTGCCACGTTGGCGATGCCGATGCCCGGTATTCCGGTGCCGTTGTACTTCGCGCCACCGTACATCACGTCCATGCCCTTTTCCATGCAGCCCTCCATAGTGGCAGATACCACAGGAAGGGGTAAAAGCTCCCGGGTAACGTATTCAGCGTTGTTGTTTACTATAACATGCCATTTGACGAAGAATTCCACCTGTTTTTGATAGGCTTCCTTGACCTGCTCAAAGGTCTCCATTTCATAGAGGTACCCGGTGGGAAGGCCGACGGGCTTGGGTTCTGAACCGTCTGGAGCCCTGAATAGGGGCATGGGCAGATATCCGTTGTTGATGGCAAGGAGCACCGCGTTGGGCAGGTTGATATAGGACATGCTGCCGGTGCCGCCGCAGGCGGGCCAGTCGTTTCCGTTGCCGCCGGGCTCAACGCAGCCGATGGGGGAGTAGTTGCGGGCATCCTCCAGAGTGAAGCCTCGTTTTAAAAGAGCGGGGATGATTACGTCATCATTTTCAAAGGTGGGAATACCGCCGCATATTTTTGTCGTCTCTATAGCGGCCTCCCAGAGTTCGGCAGGAGTGTTCTTATGTATGCGGAGGGACTGGGGAGGGTCATGAAGTACAAGGCGGGCCATGCTCTGCAGCATCATATATGTAACCTTGTTTGACGCATCATTGCCGTCCTTGTCCACGCCGCCCATGCACATCATCTGGCCCGAGGTGTAGCCGGGGGCGGACTGGGTAGCGCCGTCACTCCAGGGCTTGTTCATCTCGGCAACCTTCAGATAGAATAAATCCATAAGCTCCTGGGCATAATCCTCCGTAATGGCGCCCCTTTCCAAATCTCTTTCCAGAAAATCGCCCAGATACTGGTCAACACGGCCGAAGGTAATGCCGTGCATATTTGCCTCAAGACACAGGCAGGTCTGGTACATATACAGGCACTGGAGAGCTTCGATGAAGTTTCTGGCGGGGTTTTCCATAATCCAGCTGAGAGTCTCCGCCATAAGCTCCAGCTCTTTTTTGCGCTTTGGGTCCTTTTCCACGGCCAGCATTTCCTTTGCTTTAGCCGCATAGCGCTTTGTCAGCGTTATCATGCCCTCGCAGACAATGACGATGGCCCGGTAAAAATTATAGCGGCTGTTTGAGTCCCCGGGCATGCCCTGCTCAATGATCTCCTGCTGCTTTCTCTGGGCCTCTTCCTTGATTGCCTTAAAACCGACGCGAATTGCCTTATCATAACCGGCAACAAAGTGACCCACCGGAGTATCACTGATGGTCATGCGGCCAATCATGGTCACACCGTTGAAATCGAAGGGGGCGTATTCCTTGGGATAATAGGCCTGAGTCTTTGCATGGGTGCTCTCGCCCTTGAGCCAGAAGTCAATGGTATCATTGATATACTGCCGGTCTTCCTCCGAGATAAGATACGGGTCAATAGCCCGGTTTGCGATAGAACCGCTGCCGATTTCGTCCTTAATAAATGTGACGCAGTTTTCAGGATACAGGGCGCCGGCCCTGTATTTGGCGGACTGGGCGCCTACTATGACCTCATCCTCACCGATGCGGACGGGGATCTTTTCAAAAATCTCCTTCATTGCCTTTGCCCTGCGCAGGATACCGTTCAGCTCAGGATGGTTCATGTAGAACTCAGTGATGATTTTGTAGCGTGCTATGCAAATCTCGGGCACAGTGTCCCGATATGCGGCGCGCTGCCTGATCACACGATCAGTCATTGGCTTAAGTTTCCAGCTCATAATTAACTCCATTTCTATAAAGCTTGCTGATGCTGTTTCAGCTCGCTCTTTGTTTATATAGTATAATAATTATATAATTATAATATTACGCATTTAGAATAAAAGCAATACCCTCGTGGTAACACACACTCCGGGCAATGAACGAATTAGGGCTCCCTCCAGTGTCTGCGCTGGCGGGCTGTCAGCGGAACTGACTTAGGGAGCAAAAAATAGTCGATGTGTTTTAATATTAGCGGCTGATTTGTCGGAAATATTTCGTCAGAAATAAAAACTAAAACAAACAGGCGCAGATTTTTCTTTGGTAGTATAATGTCCACTGAACAAATGGGGCTTGCCAAACGTATTTGCACACAGGCATAAATATAATAATTTGCACTACTGTTTATTTCCGATGGTCATACCGGATATGATATAATCGATTTTTCAGAACAGATGGAAAAGGCAAGAGATTCAATAAAAGAGTTGAATCAAGTGCTAAAAGGGATATATGATGATTGTGTTGATTTTGGACGTATGTTCACAATCAGCTGAAATAGATATTTTGGAAAGAGGAATATATTGTGGACAGAAAAAAAGAGTTAAAAAAATTGTATAAGAGCATGAAGCCTGATATGGGGATATTTGCTGTCAGATCATGTTTTGAAAACAGGTGCTATATAGAAGTGACACAGGATTTAAAAGGTACGATTAACAGCACAGTATTTAAACTGAATTTTGGAAGCCATCCTAATAAAGAGCTTCAGAAAAATTGGAAAGAACACGGGGAGTCGAGCTTCGAAATTGAGATACTGGAGAAGCTTGAATATGATAAAGACACATCAAAAACTGATTATAGCGAGGAGCTGAAAATACTAAAAATGCTCTGGGAAGACAAGCTGTCATCAAAAGGCGTGGAGTTTTATTGATAAATCATTGTCTCATAATAAAAATCAGCGGGCACAGGCTGTGCTGCCAATGCCCGCTGAGCAGTATTACATATTGTGTAAAGTCGGTTTATTCGGATAAAACAGCGCACAATTCATTGTATATATATTCGGCCAGAACTTTATAGCCCTCTGAGGTGAAATGGACGCCGTCCTCGCTGTATTTGGACATATTCTCAGAAAATTCATAGATATTGATTATGTCCAGGCCTAATTCGTTAATAACCGTCTTTTCGTCCTCCACGACATCCTCCAGCAGGTCACCAAAGCCCTGGATGAACAGGTGGGGCGGAGTCATTGCTATGACCCTGGGCGAGTGGGGCAGGTTGAGGTATGTCTCCAGTATTTGTCGGTAATCCTCAGGGAAATCAGTCTGATTTGGAGACCAGACCGCGTCATTGGTGCCCAGCATTATGAGGACGATGTCTGCTTCGGTATTCAGGCTGTCCTTATATGCCTGGGTATTTGCATATGCCAGGAAGCTTTCATAGTCAACGGTAGCTCCCGAATGCCCGTAATTTTCCGTTGTGAATTTGTATGGGCCAGTTAAGGTAGCCAAAATACCGGGATAGGATTCGGTGTCGGGATTATCCGCTCCCATGCCGAAGGTAAGGCTGTCACCCACACAGGCAACCGTCAGCTCTCTTATGTCCCCCGTATATTCAGGGACCAAGCCCAGATTGCGTGCGGTTTGCAGGCTTATGGCACCCTCAGCTGCCAGCTTTTCTGCCAGAGAGTTTTCATTGCCCTTTATCTGCTTCGTGAGAGCGCTGTAGCAGATGTGCACGCAGTCGTCCCTGTAAAAATCAGAGCCGTCCCCATATACACCGGGTGAAATAAGCCCGATTTCCTCAGCTTTAGCAGGAGCCTCCTCATAGCTGAAGTCCCCGGCGTCGTCGTCATATCCCAGGGCCCGGAGCACAAAGGTTATGAACATTTTCGCATCCGCTCTGTCTTTGCCGCCAAACTGAGTGTCTGAATAGCCTTTTGCCAGGCCCTGGGCATATGCCCAGGCCACATGCCGGTCCGCCCAGTCGGGTATGTCCTCAAAGGGATTTGCATATGAGCATGCCTCGGCCTCTGCTTCCTTGCCCAGCAGGCGGATTAGAAGCACAAGTGCCTCGGTGCGATTGGGTTCACGCTCCAGCTCATAGCCCTTGTCGGACCCCATAAAAAGGCCCAGCTCTTTGAGGGCGTCAGCCTCCTGGGTATACTGGGGCGCATATGCGGCATACGCCAATGAACCGGCAATCAGCATAGCTGCAAGCAGCAGGGCAAAAAGCCCGGTTCCCATCTTTTTCATTTTTACTCCCTCTCCTTTCAAAAGCAATATTTATATCTGGAAAATTGTTACTTCATATTATTAAACCATAAAATGGGGCTTTTGTTGTGTATTATGCAATACATAAATATAGAAAAATCTATCTGCAAGGGAAGGATAATCCATGCTGCTTATAAATACCAGCTTATTCAGTTCTTTCCCGCCTGTTGAAATGAGCCGGGAGCTGTGGGAGCTCCTGTATTGCGGCAGGAAGGCGAAAAAATACAGGAAAAATGAATTTTTAGTCCTGCAGGAGTCGCCCATACGGGAAATGATAGTAGTAAAAAAAGGGCGGGTAAAAGCAATGTTTCTTTCCGCCGAAGGCCGGGAGATAATATTTGAGATTTTAATCGCTCCTGCTGTTTTCGGTCATCAGGCCCTGTATAGTGACGGTTTGCTGCAATGGTATCCTAATCTGCAGGCTTTATCGGACTGCGAGGCGGTGTTTGTTCCGATTGAACAGGTGGAGGACCTGATTGACCGGCAGCCCCAGCTGCTGAAGTGCTTTTATAAATGTCTGAGAAGTAATGTGTCCACCTCGTCAAGCCTGTCCCTCTGGTCTCAGAGGCTCAATCTGCTGCAGAAGGTGGCGTTTGCCCTGACACTGACGGGCAATATACCTCGTGATGAAAAGGGTTATTTTCAGCTGACCCATGAGAATTTGGCAAACTTTTTGGGAGTGACCAGAGAAAACGTGACTGTCTCATTAAACAGGCTAAGCGAGATGGGCTTAATCGAAAAAAAGCCCGGCAAGATAAAAATATCCGATGAAGATGCATTCAATTCGTTCATCGGCGACATATACCGGCAGCTTTGAGAGTGGCGTGGACTATACGCTGAATCTTTCATATACATAATCCGTAGGGTACGGCTTTCCAAGATTAAACCTGCACCCCTGGTCAGGGGAAAATATGTTAGAGTGAGCCGTCGGCCAAAGCTTGCGGACATTACAAGTCATGTTCATATAGGTTGACATAAAACCTTATCAATAACAAAGACCTGCCGGATTTGCGACGGAGTATAATGAATAGTGATATTAACTGAATGAAGTTGAGACGTTAAGATGAAAAGTATGAAGATGGAAGTATGGTAAATTATCAGAAAAATATCTGACAGACCGAAAACAATTGCGTGAGCGCCTGACCGGAAAGCAGATGCTGGTTTTGACATGGTTATCATATAGTGATACGATGAAAGACGGGTTTAACAAGCTGGCCAGACAGGGCTCAGAGGTGACAATATGGATAAATACCAGGTGCTGAAGGAATATTTCGGATATACCGAGTTCAGAGCCGGTCAGGAGACGATAATAGACAGAATACTTGAGGGGCGCGATGTGGTTGCCATTATGCCCACGGGTATGGGCAAATCCCTGTGCTATCAGGTTCCGGTCCTCATGCTCGAGGGTATAACCCTGGTAATTTCACCGCTGATATCCCTTATGAAGGATCAGATCGGAGCCCTGATTGCAATGGGGATAAAAGCGGCGTTTATTAACAGCTACCTTTCATACAGGCAGCAAAGGCTTGCCCTGGAGCGAGCGTCACAGGGGGCTTATAAGATTATATATGTTGCCCCTGAGCGCTTGAGCTCGCCGGAGTTTATTGATTTTGCCGTCAACAATAAAATAGCAATGGTTGCGGTTGATGAGGCCCACTGCATATCCCAATGGGGACAGGACTTCAGACCCGGCTATCTGAAGATCGCAGAATTTATTGAAAGCATGGGTGAGCGGCCGATTGTTAGCGCTTTTACTGCTACAGCCACGTCAATTGTCAGGGACGACATTATTAACAGCTTAAAGCTGGACAATCCTTATGCTCTGACAACGGGGTTTGACCGGGAAAACCTGTATTTTGAGGTACAAAAGCCGAAAAACAAGCTCAATGCCCTGAAGGGCATATTAGACAGGCTTGGAGGCAAGAGTGGCATTGTCTACTGCTCCACCAGAAAAAATGTGGAGGAGGTATGCAGGTTTCTAAATGAGCTGGGGCATAAGGCTACCCGCTACCATGCGGGCCTGTCGGCCGATGAGCGTACAACCAATCAAAATGACTTTTTATATGACAAAAAGAATGTGATGGTCGCCACAAACGCTTTTGGAATGGGAATTGATAAATCCAATGTTTCATATGTTATCCACTATAACATGCCCAAGGATATGGAGAGCTATTATCAGGAGGCAGGCCGTGCCGGCAGGGACGGAAGCCCCGCGGAATGCATACTTTTATACAGCGGGCAGGATGTGATGATAAACAACCTCCTGATAGGGAATGGTAAAAGTGATAACTTATCGGAGCAGGACAGGGAGCAGGTAATAGCAAAGGCGAAGGAGAGATTGAAGAAGATAACACTCTACTGCTCTGTTACCGGCTGCCTGAGAGAATATATTCTGAGATATTTCGGGGACAAGCCCCCGGAATACTGCGGTAATTGCGGAAACTGCAATACAAATTTTGAGCCCCATGACATAACCCTTGAAGCCCAGAAGATTATATCCTGCATAGGTCGCCTGGCCCAGATAAACAGGCAGTTTGGAAAAACCGTTATTACGGAAATCCTCCACGGCAGCAGAGCGGAAAAGATAAGAAAAATGAAGCTTGACAGGCTGTCCACATATGGGATTATGTCCGATAAGTCAAGGCAGACGATAATGGGTACCATAGATTATCTGATTGAAGAGGGTTTCCTGAAGCTGACCGGCCCGGAATATCCCACCGTCATATTCGGTGAGAGGTATAAGGAGGCTTTGAAGGAGCAGGCAAGGATTATTATGATGATTCCGAAGGAATATAAGCTGGGCAGAAAATATTCCCTGACCCGGAAAAAGGATTCCCTTTTTGAGACCCTGAGAGTGCGCCGGGCGGAGCTTGCCGCCCGGCAGAGGATTCCGGCCTTTATGGTATTGTCGGACGCCACACTTCTTGATATGTGCCAAAAGCTGCCCCGGAGTGTTGAAGAGTTTGGAAATGTGAAGGGCATAGGCGCGAAAAAGCAGGAGTCTTACGGCGAGATATTTGTCGCTGAGATTAAAAAATATCTGGCCGAAAAGGGGCAGTCCGGAAAAGGTGAGCAGTTTTCAGTTGATTCAAGGGTCTTTCACAAGTCATTCGGACCGGGGAGGGTTTTAGCTATAAATGAGCATTTTGCTGAAATCAAGTTTGACAGCTTTCCGGAGCCCAAAAAGCTGAATCTGCAGATATGCATACAAAAGGAGATAATGTACCCCATTGATTCCCATGATGGGGATGAGATAAAAGCGCCTTCATCCGTGGCTCTTGAGGCTGTTGTCACCGAGGCACCGCGGGGCAGGGCCGAATTAGCGTACGCCATAAGGGCGGTTTCCGGATACAAGGTGCCGGTGGCGGCAATTACACATTGGCTGGGCAAGGAAGGCTTTCTGGTCCTGGGGGAAAGGTACAGGGCACAGGAGGTAACCCCAAAGGGGCATGCAATCGGTATTTCCTTCCAAAAGCGGACCCGGGATAATGGGGAAGAATATGAACAAATTATGCTCAGCGCCGAAGCCCAGAAGTATATAGTAAACCATTTTGAAAAATTGGTGGATGCCTGGTCCAGGCGGTGAAAATGGCTCAGCAGAGGCGCAGAAAGCGGACTTGTCGAACAGATTTATGATTGGAAAAACATTGTTTTTTATCATCTGCTGTGATAATATTGCAAATCATCGGAAGCGTAAAAAAAGACCGAATACCGGAGGGAACCACATGAATCAGGATATGATAGTCATCATAGATATGGGCAGCACCGAAAATTCAGCTCTGGCCAGGATGATTCGCGGCATGGGTGTTTACTGTGAAATCCAGCCCCATGATATAAGGGCGGAGCAATTAAAGTCCCTTCAGAATGTGAAGGGTCTCATTTTCAACGGCGGTAAAAACCGGGAGGCAGATGGTATGCCGGTTTCTCCGCTGCCGGAGATTATAGACTACCCGATACCCAGGCTGGCCTTCGGCTGTCCGGATTTTTCCGATATTAATGTAGAGGAAATAGAAGGGGAAACCGTCCGCTCCTTCTTGTTCGATACATGCCGCTGCCGGGCTGGATGGAACATGGAGGCTTTTATACAGGAGCAAATAGAGCTGCTTAAAAAGCAGATTGGAGACGAGCGGGTGCTGCTGGCCCTCTCCGGCGGTGTGGACAGCTCCGTGGTGGCGGCCCTTTTAATCAAGGCTATCGGCGACAGGCTGATATGCATTCATGTCAATAACGGCCTGCTGCGCAAGGATGAGCCGGAGGAGGTTATAAGGGTATTCCGGGATCAGCTGGGGGCTAATCTGATATATGTGGACGCTGCGGACCGCTTTTTAGGAAAGCTGGAGGGCGTCAGCGACCCGGAGAAAAAGCGTAGGATTATAGGCGAGGAGTTCATCCGGGTTTTCGAGGAGGAAGCCTCCAGGCTGGAGGGCATCAAGTTCCTTGCCCAGGGCACCATATATCCCGATATTGTGGAGAGCGGGACCAAGACGGCGAAGGTTATAAAGTCACACCACAATGTGGGCGGCCTGCCTGAAGATATGGCCTTTGAGCTGGTGGAGCCGCTGAAGTATTTGTACAAAGACGAGGTAAGGGCCTGCGGCCTTGCCCTGGGACTGCCCGGGAGCATGGTAAACCGCCAGCCTTTCCCGGGCCCCGGCCTGGGAGTCCGCTGCCTTGGGGCAATAACCCGGGAGCGGTTGGAGGCGGTCAGAGAATCGGACGCAATTCTCAGAGAGGAGTTCAAAAAAGCTGGCCTTGAGAGCAAGGTATGGCAGTATTTCACCGTAGTGCCGGATTTCAAGTCTGTGGGCGTTCGGGACAATGCCCGGTCATACGAGTTTCCCGTAATAATAAGAGCGGTCAATACGACAGACGCCATGACCGCGGAGATTGAGCACCTCGACTGGGGGCTTCTGGACAGGATTACGCTGCGAATAGTCAATGAGGTAAAGGGCGTAAACCGGGTCTGCTACGACCTGACCCCAAAACCGACAGGCACCATTGAGTGGGAAT
>JAAYOP010000003.1 GCA_012520295.1 Clostridiales bacterium
GTGCATACTCCGCCACCACTCGGGAAGAACGGTAACTAAGGAGCAATGGATTACTCTGCTTTACCCTGCAAAGCCGATTTTTCTTGTCTCAAGGAATTGAATTTACACAAAATTATCCCCAGACCCGCAATGAGACGCTATCCTTGTCGCTAATGGCTACGAGGTTTATCATGCAGATTCTACTACGCTTTCTGATGTCGAAGAGATGCTTAATACAGATCTTCGTGAAATTGGCCTTGACCCTCAGTACTCTTACCTCATTATAATTGACGGAAATGATCCCGAATGTCATACTACCAGTAGGGCTGACACAAGCGCATTTAATTATACTTATAACGGTGTTATTTATGCAATGAGATATATGTATGTATATCCCGGTGATGATGAGGCAGACCCAGAGTTTAGCCAAGCATCATCGGTAAATTTACTAACCTCTTCTGTTGAAAATATTATTAATAACTGTTTAAATACTGCTATATCAGCAGTTATATCAGCAATTAGTGCGCCTTTGGGCACAGTATCCTCTATTTGTGGCCTGTCAATAGATGCCTTCGGTGCTTCTTCAGCATCGACACTAGACCTTTATGGCGGAACCAATTGGAGCCGGGTATATACGCAAGTATATGACATTTACGAGCAATCTTGGATGTATGGTTCAAGCGTTGAGTATGTTATAGCTACTTCAAAAATAGAAGGACAATACTATAGCAGAACACTAAATAAATATGTATCAGTACCAGATGATGAAGAATCTACCACTACATACTCTTCGAATTACAATAATTTTACTTGGAGAAAAAATACTGCTGTGCAAAGATACTTAGCAGGATTACCGTGTATGAAAGATACAACAGGTCATGTTTATTATAAATATGGCGGGTCAACAAAAATAACACATTATGAATTTTTTTAATATTATTCTCATAATATATTAAATTTTGGCTAAGCGTAGTGAGGTAAAAAATGCGCAGGAAAATATGCTACATATTAGTTATCGCAGCAATTATCGTACTGGCGGTTTGTTTATTGCCATATCCTGCAGCTGTCAACTGCAAAATAGAAGGCGTTCTGTGGAATGATGTTGATGATAATGTTGAAACAGTAAAAATCACCATTAGAGGTCGCTATTATAAATATCTTTTGCGAAATAACGTGTTTAAAGGCGAATTCCTTGTTTCAGATGTCAATTCCTGGGGCATGTTTTTAAAGGATTATGACATACTTAAATTTGAAACCAAAAAGCTTAATGAGTACGAAAGGGCGTGGTTGGCATATTATGATCGATACCAAAATAAAATAAGCTGGTTAGGCACAATTACATTTAAAGGCAATTTTAAAGAATTTGTAATAAGTCTTGATTATAGCAGTGGCGATGACGCTCACTATTATATTTCGTCCCCCTCATTAAATAGAGAGGAAGCGTATAAGCTTGCTCATAAAATGGCGTAATAATACAGGGGTCGGTACTGTGTCTCGATGAACCGGTCTACAAAATATCGTAGACTTTATCGCAAAGACCGACCTGCCGAAAATCTCAATACATTCGCTTAGGCACACAAACATAACCCTGCTGATTGCCGCCGGTGTCCCGCTCAGGACCGTGTCCTACAGGGCCGGACACGCCCAAACGAGCACAACGGCAAACATATACTCCCACGCAATTCGCACTGCCGATGAAATGGCCGCTGATGTGCTTGACGACATACTGACACCGGCCTCGGTGAGAAGGAATATAGGATAATATAGTGGTTATATGATACCGCCTGCTTGGGGATTAACTCCTCTTGTGATATCTGTTTAAACTTTTCTGGCATTTGACTTTCCACTGCTATGTAAACTATAAATGCAAATTATGCTTTGTTTTATGCCACTTATGCCAATAATCTTGACAGCGAAGTAGTGTATGATATTATTATACATAATCTTCCACAATATAAGAGTGAGGTGTTCAAAAATGCGCAAAAAGTTATTATGTACAATTGTTTTATCATTAGTCATAGTCATTATGCTTGGTATGTTCCCCAGTCAAGCTTATTCTACGAGTCTTTCACCTAATGGTTACCCCGGCTCAGTAAATTATTTATATGAAAATGGAGCATTAAAACAGATTAGGATGTATGGGTCAAATTGGCTTCCTTTATTTGACATTGATTTTGCGCATGGTGGTGTCGGACATATATTCCCACATTACCACCTTTGGACACCAACGAGATCACCAGGCTATCCTTTGTAATGCAATTCGCATAAACGTTTGCAATAAAATTAATTTTCAGGCGGTGATTATGTGATCGGATTGGATATCAGAATTAAAAACGAATATAATAGTTACCTAAAAAAAATATTTGCAGGAATAGATTTGCAAAAATATGATTGGGAAATCATTTTTGATGATACTTTGTATAAAGAGAACGGAACCTTTCAAGGTATCTTTAAAAATGACATTATACATGGTATCAATAAAAATGGAATTTTAAATGGTCATGAGTTTAATAATTGCATATCTAAAGAAAATTATATTATATACTTTGTTGATATAAAAGCTTATCCGACAGGCGCGACCCGAAGTATAATAAAAACATTTTCTGATTTTATGGAAAGCAATTGTGAACTTGTCTTAATCTGCGTGGATTCCGTGTATGTTGAGGTATACTGCAAAAATAGCAAAGTGTTAGAAACAATATATAATAACTGCTTAGGGGAAGATTTTGAAAAAGTAGATTACGTATCATTTGAAGATGCTTCGGGAAGAACATTAAAAGCTTAAATTCTACTGCTAATACAGGGGACTGAGCCTCAACACAGTATATAACGTATTTAAAAACAAGCCTGTATCAAAGAAGTCTGCGCAGCTGGTCGCCAATGTGCTGGGCATAAGGTTCGATACAGGCTTTGTCCTTTCCAGACCTGTGGAGAGCTTGACGAATAAGACTATCAAGCACCACCACAGGCTCATTTCATCCATTCTAAATCAGGCGGTATTCTGGCAAGTGATAATGGATAACCCGGCCACTCGTGTAAGGCCTCCGAGAGTTGAGAGAACTGAAGCAAAATTCCTCGACGAAAAGCAGGCTGCAAAACTGCTTGAATATCTGGATAATGAGTCCTGGCAGAACAGCACCATGATTAAAATGTTCATCTATAGCGGTCTTCGCCGGGGTGAAATGTGCGGCCTCGAATGGTCTGATATAGACTTTGAAAATCACCTGATTACAATACGGAGGTCTTCCCAGTATGTGCCCGGCAAGGGCATATTCACAAAGGAGACAAAGACCGAAACCTCCGACAGGACCATAAAGCTCCCCTCCCAGGCCTTCGAGCTTTTAAGGCAGCACAAGCTGTGGCAGACGGAGGAGCGCCTCAAAATGGGCGACCGCTGGGAGAACAGCAACAGGGTATTCACTCAGTTTGACGTAAGGCCGATACACCCGGACTCCATAACCGGCTGGTTCCGGGACTTTATCGCAAAGACCGACCTGCCGAAAATTTCAATACACTCTCTGAGGCACACAAACATAACCCTGCTGATTGCCGCCGGTGTCCCGCTCAGGACTGTGTCCTACAGGGCCGGACACGCCCAAACGAGCACAACGGCAAACATATACTCCCACGCAATTCGCACGGCCGACGAGATGGCCGCTGATGTGCTGGACGATATACTGACACCGGCCAATGTGCGAAGGAATATTGGGTAATATTGCTATTAAACAGATACCGCCTGCTTGGGGAATAAACTCCTCTTGCAGGCGGGTTTTTTTGTTTAGTTCGGCAACGATGTTATCTCTTACTCCAATGTAATGAGTTTATTTTCGTTGAGCTTTTGACTTAGCTTTAAAGCATTGCCGAAACCTGATATAAGTACTGTGAAGGATCAGAAATACACATTTCATCGTGGAGATATATCTTATACACTGGTCCCTTAAATATTAAGTTGTTCCTTTCAGCATATTTTTTCATTCGTAAGGGGAGGTCGTTTTGCTGACTGTAATAACCGCGTGCATAACCCACAAGGTACTTACATCCGGGTTTCTCACTCTCGCCATCAGGGTCGATTAACGCAAAGCGTGTCGGCTCAGACGGATGCGAAAGGAATGCATCCATATCAGAATAATAACCTACTAATGGGAAGTAGCGTTTTGATTTGGGAATTTCATTCATAAAATCGTATAATGATTCAAAGAACACAGTTTTATCACGAAAGCTGTTTTCCTCACCTAATCGTATACTTAACCGGCTCATCTCTTGAATACTGATCATAGGTTCATTTACCTGAAGCCCCGTATCAATCAGGTTTTCATATATTGAAAGAGCAGACAATTGCTCCGTGATTGTTCTTAGCCGGTCAACCAAAATCTTATGCTGCTTCGAAAGGAAGAGCTTGAAATCGGCAGGTGTCCTCGAAGATAATAGCTTTTTGATTTCCGAAAGCGGGATTCCCCAAAATAAGCACTGGCGTATGAAACTGAGGGTTATGACCTGCTGCGGATCATAGTAGCGGTAGTTTGTAAATTTGTCGCGCATTGCAGGCTTCAATATACCTTCCTTGTCGTAATAGACCAGTGTGCTGCGCGAAACACCTGTCATTTGAGAGAATTTGCGGGCTGATAGAAGAAAACTTTTATGAACAGTGTTTTCATTTGTCATATCACATATCTCCTTAATACTCGGTAGCGGCTATCGAGATTGATTATAATTGGTATTATAGAGAATTTCAACCACAAGCTTCTCCGTTGCCTGCAAACACCCGAAACAAAGCCGAAACACTTTAAACTAACTGTTTTTTTATGCTTAGATTCATGCTTGACTCGATTCCAACTATTGGGTTTATAATATGAGCTAAGAAAGGTCTATGACAACCCATATGAAAGGACGTGAACCCGATGATTTAATAATACAGCATAATTCAACGGCATATTCACAAGCTTATAGATGAACCTTTTATGCATTGTCAGTCTGTTGGCACTATCTTTATGTATTCTAAATCATTGAAAGGGTGAACCAATATGAAAAAATCAGTATTTATTCGTTTTTTAGCTATTACACTAATGCTCGTGCTTGCGTTTAGCACATCAGGATACGCACTTGCACAAGAGATTTCATTAGATGACAATCAAATCATTATACATGAGGATGATAATGAAAAAAGCCAAAGCAATGCGATGAGTAGAATCTATGCATTTGAATCGTATCCGGGAAGTCATTGTTGGACAGTTGCCTGGGACGGAGTTCCGGCTAACACAATGCGATCATATTGGATTGTTATTGACGGATTTACATATACCCGTAATGCAGCAGGACCAAATGGAAGCTACATTGTTCAAGCAATATCCGTATCTGTTGGGTGGTATTAACGACTATCAGTTTAATATGAAGGAGATGTTTGACCGTATGAAATATGAGTTAAATCAAATGGCCCCATCGGATTTTCCCGAATATATTATTACCGAGCTAAGTGATGACGAGCTTTTGGGACACGCAATGTACCAGATACGGCAAAAACATGGAATAGCGACAGGAGTGCAGTTATCCGCCTACGGTGCAGAAACACAGGACTTATTCGCCGAGCTCCGGAAAGTGGGATTGTCTGATGATGTTCTCTCTAAGGCCTGGAATATCAGCCCGGCCGATTTAGCAAAAACAACGTTGAGTCAGGATGACGACAATGCGCGCGCAAAAACAATCAGGGAAATACTCAAGCCTTTGAACGCATTGGCCATCGATGCTTCCTGGTATTCATTTGAGCCGGCGGTTTTGGCTGAAAAACTTGTCAACTACATCACAACAGGTTTCCTGCGCAGAGGTGTCCCTCAGATGACTGCAGAAGGAATAGCGAAGCTGTGTGCTATTGACAAAGAAAAAATAGAGCGCCTCATGAA
>JAAYOP010000128.1 GCA_012520295.1 Clostridiales bacterium
GAGAGCGTACGGTTCGCATCCGTAAGGTCAAGGGTTCGAATCCCTCCGTCTCCACCATATTAAAGGGGCTGTTGCAAAACTCAAATTTTGCAGCACCCCTTTAATATGTACAAAATCGGTATCTTGTGCAATAAAATGGTATATTGCGGGTGAGATATACGCTATCTGTCGAAAAAATGTGCATAAAATCCAGAGACCGGTATCAAAAACCCGCCTCATTGTGGGAAATTATTCGGTTTTTTACCGGTTAAGCAGTAAGTTTTTCAAACAACTGTCTTCCGGTTCGATTTTGCTGTATCTTGTTATGCAGCTTGTTAATGTTGTATCCCATTGCAACCAATAGAATTTCGGTATATACCTTTTTGTGGCCCCGAAGCAGGAACCGACGGAAACCGTAATCCTGCTTGATGACACCAATGGCGCCTTCCGCTTGAATGGAGCGGTTCATACGCAGTAATTTGCCTTTTTCACTTGTGACGCGTTCCAACGACCGCTTTCTCTGCTCAATGAATTTCTTCGATACCTGAAGTTTCCTGTTACCCTTTGAACGGGTACATTGCTTCTTGTAAGAACACCCTTCACAGCCTTCGCTTTCGTAATAGGTGCTCTCACTCTCAAAGCCGGACTTGCTCCTTCTTTTGCCTGTATATACAGCTTTGAGTTTCCTCCCGGCCTGGCAGGTATATTCGTCCAGTTCCGGGTCATATGCCATGTTTTCTCTTAGCGCCATGTTGCTCTTGAATTTCTAAGTCTTGGAGCGTTCATAATTCTGAGGCTTGATATAGCATTCGGTGCTTTTGTTCTCAAAATATGTATAGTTTTCCTCGCTTTCATATCCCGCGTCGGCTGTCACGTCCATGTATTCCGTCCCCAGATGCGCTTCCATCTTCTCCAACAACGGGATAAGGGTTGGCTGGTCGCTAGATACGAGCACACCAGTGATGTATTCTCCCTCTACCCCCAGTTGGACATTGTATCCTGGCTTCAGCTGCGCATTTCGCATATGGTCATCCTTCATATGCATGAACGTCGCGTCCGGATCGGTCTTGGAAAAGCTGTTGCGGCCTCTGAACGTCTCCTGGTACATGCTATACTTGGCCTTCCGGGCAAGCATTCCCTCCAGTAGCTCTATATCCCTTTGAAGCTGGCTCTTCCTCCTGCCTCTTCCGTACACGAAGGGCGTCGTCACCCGTTCCCGAAGTGCATCAAGAAGTTCTTCCGCTGTCGCCGCAAGAATGCCGTAGTTGGAACACAACTCAGGAACAATCTTTGCCAGTTTCTCGTCCGGCCGAGCCTCGTATTTCGTCGTACTCTTCTTCCATACAAAGCTGTACTTGTTTGCGTTAGCCTCTATCTTTGTCCCGTCTACAAATAGATGCTCATACTTTATTTCTCCGAGTTCCCGCAGCTTTTTAACCAGCTGATAGAAAAGTTCCTCACTGCATTCAGGCAGACGTATTCTCTTGAAACGGGCTATCTCACTGTAATCCGGAGCTTTTTCTCCGTTTAACAGCCATATAAAATTGATGTCCCGACAGCAGGCTGTGGCAATTGCACGGCTGGTACGTATCCCTTCCATCATGGCATATACCACTATTTTCAGCATTGTGACGGGGTTTGTTGCCGGCGGGCGGCCTGTGCGTTTGTACGCTCTCATCAGCGGGCTATATTCCATCTCCTCCATTATTTTTTCTAAGAGCCGCACACTGTCATCCGCTGGTATAATTTTTTCGGCAAAAACTTCGTCAATTTTCAGTTGTACATTTCGTATTTCTGTGTCATAATAGACACGGTATTTTGGGGATTCCATATACTCAATTATACCAAAACAGGGCCGTCGTGTCTGCTCTTTTGCAGAACTTCGGCCCTTGTTTTTCGGGCGTGTTTTGCAACAGCCCCAAATATATATTTTGCAGAGTTTACACAGTGTTTGAGGCAGACCCCAAATTTGCTTCACAATTTACATCGGAGTCTGAGTCTATACCGCATATAAATTAATATTGCTATGAATTACGCGAAAGTTACTTCTCCCTTATGCTACTAACTGTTATACTTTTCGCAATGGTTTCCCATTCGGCATCAGTCAGCGCGCTACCCTCAAATTCCAGGGCTACATATATAAGGCGCGTTTTATCGTAAGAGAGTATGCCTTTATTGGTTTTCTCGGATGGATCTTCCGTAAACGCCTGCATAAAGTTCTTAGAATAATAAACGTCCATATATCCTGTCTCTGTCGTGTCCGTAGAAGCCGCTACGCTGTAGGATTCGCGAAGGTCGAATCGATAGCCGTTTCCCAAAGCTATCTGGCTGTAAATTGCTTGAAGATTGTCCTCGGCACCCTCGTACAGCTGGAAAGTGCTGTATCCCACAGCGCCGGCGCAAGTGTCATCTGTGTCGAACAGATACAGCCTGGAAAACGCCCCGCTATACAGGTATAGTGGCTGTTTGCCATCCGCCGTTTTCTCCCGCACCGTCCAGCCTTTAGGCAACACAAAGTGCAGTTCAAAAGGCTCTATCTCATAGACAGCTGAATTATAACCTGTCTTTTTCGAATTGCTCGCCGGAAATTCCACGACATGCTCAGTGTATTCATCTGACTGAGAGGAGCAGCCAAAGAATGCGGGAAATATGAAAATCGCGAGTAGAATCAATATTTTCGCCCTGCGAAATCTATATAACATCTTTATCACACCTAGAACAGCAATTAATTATCGTTTAAAATCTGTATAACACCGACATTTGGGTTATTATAAGAAGAATAATCATAATAATAGTGAAGGATATCCTTCCAATTGTACCCATAATATGTAGCTAGGTGTTCGATCCGTTCTGACGGAGCTGTCCTGAGTACTGCCCGTTTGCATTTGCTGAACCATCGAAGTAAGCAGCGTAAAACAGTTTTCCATTAGTTCCTGGACTACTGACCATATACCAACCGTCTAAGTCATCAACTGCATCTCGAACAGTTTGCGTATTTGTGCTTGTTGTACTCAGATAACTCATATAAGATCACCGAATTTAATATCACAACCGATTGCTTCACGGTAGCGCCCAGCTTTTGCCCACCATCCACACATTTTAATTGCCATAATATTTGCTTTTAATGCATCATCGCTATAACCCATGTTACCAACTTCGTTACAAGTAGCATTAACAATAAACTCTGTAAAATCTTCATTATAATGAATAGTACCATTTTCGTCCATTACATCAATGGTTGAAGGCTCAGAGATAAATGTTATTAAACCCCAGCCGATTCCTTGAGGCATGTAAACATTTGTAGGCAGTAGTTCCTGCGGGCAGCTATACATAGCGCCAATGCCCCATTCATTGTTATCTTTTACTAAAATAACTATATGATAACTAACTCCGTTAGAAAAATAACCATTATCCTCGTTTACCCTTGTATTAATTCCTACCTGATAACATTCGTAATCATCTTCATTGTCAAGAAATGATAGGAGTTCGGTGTAGAATTTTGTAGCATATATATTACTGACTTTGACTATACTCAAAATATCAACGTTATTCACAGTAAGAATTCCTCGGTTAGCTTTTTGATTACTTGTTTCATTTACAAAATCTAGATAAATATTTCTAACGGAAGGGGAATAACAGGACGCCCATTTATTCCAATCTCCATTGTTTATGCTATCAAAAAAAATCATAGATTAGCCGTTCATTCGAAGACAATTTTGCATAGTCATTCCTGGGAATGTCCACTTCACCTTTTGCTGATGCAAATGAACTTATCGAAATGAACTGTAAAACAATGCATGTAATAATAGCTATTATTATAAAATTACGGGTTGTACCAAATAGTTTTTTCACAATTATCCTCCTTTGTTGTTATTAAAGTTTATTTCTAGATGGTTGTCTTTCATGCTCGGCATTGCTTTTTAATATTCATTTTCTAGATTCGCTAACTGCTTACATAAATCGTGTGAATTGCAGGCGTAAATGCTTGTTCTCCTATGGGTCCATATCGCCCAAATGCGTCATTGTGTATGTGTCGCCGTCTTTTTTAATTTTCACCCTGTCAATACCGCCGTCTGTTCCTAAATATTCAAAAAACTGTGTCCCATCTGATTTGCCTAGCTCGCCGTAGCGGCCTATATAGGCTATATCCGCTTTCGGCCAGGCAGTCCAGCACTGCCTATCCTCATACCATTGGATATTTTGAATTACAATGTTGCGGTAATCCGTAATCTGAAATGAGCGCGAGCTGTCCGGCAGCTTTAAATCATCGAGTAGCAGTTCGGTTAGTTGTGTCGCGATATCTTCTATCGGCATGTTTGTATCCTTGGGTGTAAACCGGTAGCTCCTCTTTGCAAAATAGCTTCTGATGGTAGTAAGCTTTTTGATATCAGATGTTAATGCATAGTAGCCTCCCATATCTATAATCGCAACACGGCCTATGCCACGGTCGAAATCCATATCCTCGGAGTTAAAGTACTCGGTCCCGTCCGACTCTCCTAACAGCCCGTAGGTGCCGGTAAACGCTATCTCCGCTTTCGGCCGGCGTGCCAGTATGCGTAATAGTAAGGCAAATTCTTTCCATCGACAAACTCGATGTCATCTATGCTAATATTACGAAAATCCGTTATTTTAAATGACAGGTTTAAGTTTTCGTCTGGCTCTTTTAGGGTTTCAAGCATAATGACGGTGAGTTTTACCGCGATATCTTCAACGTTCATTCCCCCTTCTTCTGGCTTATATTTATACACGTTTCCAATGACAGCATTATAAAGTGTATCGTCGCCAATAAAGGTTTCAAAAGGCGTTGGAGTTACGGAAGCCGGCTCGAGCGGCGTGGGAGCTGCGTGGGTAGGCTCCGACGTTGCTGTAAGCCTCGGCGTATGTATTGGTGCTGTCGTTAAAGCAGGTGCGCTTGTCATGCTTTCCGTCGGCAGCGGCGGTGTGTTCTGCTCCCGGCAACTGGCCATGAGCAGAACACATATTGTAATTAATATAGGTTTTAATGTTCTTCTGATAGCTTTCATAATTATTGTATAATCAATTTATCCCTGCTGAAACACCAGGTTATAGTAACCTGATATTAAAGGACTATAGCCTCGAACCATTACATAATAGGTTTCTCCGGCGTACAGATAAGCACCCACGCGCATATTAACTCCGTCGCCTGGAAGCATTCCGTCGTCGTTATAATACAGCTCAAACAAATACATAGTGCCGCCGGAGCCAACCTGTGATTCGCGGTACAGGTATCCTACCGTGTCCGTGGACCCTGTTGAGTATACGGAATAGTAGCCTGTCTGAGAAGGAGTAAACTTAAACCACTCAGCCTTTCCAGCATTTAGATAAAGCTGGTTTGAGGGATAAGTATATGGGATGTAGGGAACGTTATTTGCTGTTCCTGGCCTGTTTATCATAGGAATAGATGTATTGATTAATAAGGTGGAAGAATAATATGAATTGCTTGTTAAAGCCTGGTGATAAACATCTCTATTGTGGCCATTGATAATTGGGTATCCAGCCGTGTTATAACCGACACATATGACTACATGCTCTTTATCATAGCTAAAGACTGGATTTCCTGGGTAAACATTGCTTAGGTTGGCTATAATATCCACTTCATCATATTTATCGCCCCAATAGTCCAAAAAGTAGGATATGGAACGCCATGATTTCGATGAATTTGTAGCTATCCCATCTCGTTTGTGCCACCAACCATATGAATCGGATGGGTTACTAGCATTATCCTTATCCATTAATAAACCTCCGGCATACAAACACTGTGAAACAAAGTTGCAGCAATCACTTCCGGATATATACCCATACACGTTTGTATTGTAATGCTCGTAATGATTATTTAAGTCATTCGCATAATCTTTTATGACCCATGTATTTGCATAATCAATGCAGGCAAATACATTCGGCATACCATTTCCGTTCAGCGTACTTAAAGCCGAGTAACTTTCAGCTAACGGTTTACACTCCATTTCGGAAACTGCTGATCTGTATAAATCATCTGTCGCTATTCCTTTAGTGGCACTTTCAAACTCAATAGGATCGTAGTCTGGAGATGTATAGCCTGAAATATCTGCTTCATCATAACTGTCTCGGGTAATAGTGTAACTTCCGTCTTTACCCATAATTGCGGTAATGTCATGAATAGTTGCAAAGCCCATACGGTCTGTGGCCTTTGAATTGGCTCCTTCACCGTTATTATAGTCTACCCATGTCCACTCATAGACTATTAAGTCAACACTATCCATACGCTTAGTTATTTGCGCTTTTACAATAGACGGCTTGCTGGTTATTTTAACGATATCGATACCTTGCTCGGCCCAGAAATTAATAAGTGAATCAGCCCTGAGAAGGGCATCATTCGCAAGTCTCTCTGAACTCACGACGCTTTAGACATAATATTGTTATTAGTGATAGCTTCACTACGACCTAGAAAATATGTATCTATAACGCTTTGGGGCTGAACTGCCGAATCTGAAATCAGACGGCCATTTTCGACATCCAGAATGTAGGAATCTTTATCTTCTTGGGCGTATGCTATACCAAAAATAGAGAACATCAGGGTAACTATAACCAACAATGTTATTACCCTATAAAATCTTTTAGTATTTCTCATTACCTAAGTTCCTTTCGTAATATAAATTTTAATTTAAAGGTCACATATGGATTAAAAACACCTATACCAATGGAATCGCCTTCTTTCATATTAATTTAGGCATATTTTTGAAACACCTGAGAATCTGCAATTATCATAATAGTATCCAGTCAAACCATATAACATCTTGCAAATATCATTTATACTTATGTTAACGAATCCGAAAATTTACGCTCCCTCCTTTACAGCTATAAAGACTCAATGCCTTTCACTCTTTATATGTAACGACATAGCTAAACGGGGACATGGAATAACTATTTTTTTACATATTCACATCAAAAGACTGCCATTAGGAGATTATGCTCCATTTCTCGCCCCAAGCAATGCGAACGCCAATGCATTTGCGAATTTAGGTTGCCAGGGTAGCCAAACCGAAAGATCATGCTTTTGGGGGCAAACCAAGTAACTTCAGGCCAGGTAGGTCCTAATTCTGCGCTCGCTTTTTTTGCCCTGCATTGCTACTTCACCTCACTATTAGCTAGCTATATAATAGGAATGCAAAAAACGTCCGTACGCTTTTATGGCAAGGCAAGCGTCGGTTTGAGCTTTCAGTTTTTCTTAAATGAAATCACCAAGCCACTTATCATAATGCTGTATTCGACTTACCGTGCTACTTTGGATGTAGATATAAAAGAGACCATTTTTGATAAACGTGGTCTGCAAACCCACCGCAGACCAAATGACAAACTCCGGAAATTGATAAGGGGCTGTTGCAAAACACGCCCCTTTATCATTCTGATTTTGATGTCAGCCTGCTATGAAATCATGCAGAGCTTTTTCAGGCCAACAGATGCTTTTCAGTCATTCCGCAATTGCAGATATTCCCCTAAGATTACTTTTACATTACTATTTACATAATATATAATTAAACATAATTAAGGAATTTTATGCCCTAATTGAAGTTGTGAGTATTTGACGCGAGTCACCATTTCCTCCCTTACCCGCCCAGACTGTGACATAAGCACGGTAATAACGACCGGCTATTCCTGAATAATATACTCCTGAAACACAATCAATTCTGTTATACTTCATCATATTAGGATAATCTGTGTATAGAAATGTTTTTACAGTACTCCAGGTACTGTTATTGCTTGATTCCTGAAGAAGAATCGTAATCGCACCCACTTCATCCATTGTTCCGGTAGCAGTCACATCAAACCAGACTGATACTAGCCCGCCTCCTTCAGCATAAACATATGCGCTATAAAAATCTAAGTAATCGCTAGCTCTTGTAGGCTCTACGGCTTTAGCCTCTGCAACAGGAGTCAGACATAATGCTAGTACAATTAATAATAGTATACTTTCCGATATTTTCTTCACATTATCCTACCTTTCGTATATTGAATCAATCATTCGCACAATTTCATCATCAGTTATCTGTCCTGAAATGGCACATTCATATGAATCAACTATCCAGACGGCCCTTTTTCTCCCATTATTGGTCATAATATAGTGTTCAATTCCTCCCGCGACGTACATCGTAACCTCATTAGCATCTTTTTCAAAGGTAGCTAAACTCCTGTTTAATGTCTTAGTAACGCTAATAATAAGCTCGTCGCTGTTGTTTTTATATGTGGCGAGAAATTTTGTTTTCACAGGGGTTTCTGAAACATCTACCGAGATTAGCTTGTAGCCTTCCGGTATCCACGAGGGGGCAATCGGTTCCGTTACACCATATTTGGATAATGCATCCTGCAAGCTGATATATCCTGCGGGATTTTCTGTTGTACCCGGCATAGAATAACCAAATGTCTCCATCGTCCACTTAGCAATAGTCCCCCACAAGTCTAAACCAAACGCTTTTGCTGTTACGGTACCAGCCAGTAGCAAGACGGAAAAAACGGCTGCAACAAGAGAAGCACGCATTACCCTGCTTTTTTTATTTGGGCGGGAAGGGGGTAGTAAGTTTGCTTGCCCGTTGACTTTTGATTCTCCGTTTTCAAAGTCGTAGAGTGCTTTATCATCATTGGAATAAGGTAAATAATAGTCGGTGAATGATTTCCAAGCCTTGTGAACATCAGTAAATTTTCCGGTTGGGTGCTCCTTTTCCCGCTTTGCAATCACCCCCATAATATATAAAATTGCATCGGTATCGGAATTCACATCATCCGGCAACTGAGAATCAGCACGAAGTATCTCTTCTAGTTCTTCCGTACTCATGTTATCAAATTTAGAAAAATCTCGGTTTTTGCTTCCGCTGCTGTATTCAAGCATTAAATTAAACCCCTTCCATTTGATATATGTATCCAAATAAAGTTTTGGGGACACAAAAACTAATAATTTTTTTCAAAGTGTGCTTTTAACCTCTTCTTCGCACGCTGCACTCGCTTCTTACACGCTTCAACAGATATTCCAAGTTCCTGAGCCACTTCTAAAATTGTATACTTGTCCAATGCTATTTTTTTAATCAACTTATAGTCTTCGCAATCAACCAGGTCGGAGTATATAAAATCCGGGTCAGGAGAATTCGTATCTTGAAATAAGTGCATATCAAAATCCCAAGAGGAAACTAAGATTCTATTGAGATATGCACGGCTTCGAATCATGTTATGAATGACATTCTTTAGTGTATTTAATAGCCAGCCATTAGGATTGGAACTAGATAAAAAATCGTCAGCCTTTGCACACGCAATTCTAAATGTATCTTGTACAGCTTCTTCTGCAAGCGAACGCTCATTAAGTGCGCTTTTAGCATAAGCTAACAATGCATAATACATTTCATAATAATACTTTTCTATGGCATAACGTTGATTTTCATTAAGCCCCATTCTTTTCCCACCCAATGTATAATATTTGCACAAATGTCTAATTAATCTAATCATTGGTTAATTGTAACATTTTCTGATAATTAAAGAAAGATATTTAGTAATTTTTTCGCTTGATCTAGGATATAGAGCGCGGGCAAACCTGAATTAATTATCCAAACCACACACCGACAGTACGCCGTAATTATATTTGTTGATAAAATGCAATATTTTCTTTTGTAATAAACCATTATAGGGCCCGCGTAGCGCACAACTCGCGAGAGCGTACGGTTCGCATCCGCAAGGTCGAGAGTTCGATCCTCTTCGTCTCCACCAAATTCCGGACCTATTTCTGATTTCTGATTGGAGATGGGTTCGGATTTGTTTTTATCTGAATTGATGCTTATAAAAGCAAGACCAAGGGAGGAAACTCATCTGAACCTTCTACCTTGGTTGCCTGCTCTCTAAAATACTGTTCTAACCTGTCAAAGATGCAAAACCATTCTAATTCCCTACGCCTCTACCGTGATAATCTCTGAAATCTATTCTGGATTATTCAGAATAAGAGCTTTCAATACATAAGGGATATGTTCCTTGCGGTTTGGGGCTAAGCTATGAAGAGGAAAATAATTATAAAAACCCCCTTCCGGCAGCTGCTCCAGCTGCGTGGCAGCCTTCTCACTTTTGTGCTCCCCCTTTATCAGCAGGCTTTTTAAAGTCTGCCTTATTGTTGTATGAAAAAATGCATGAGGCTGTCCCAACCTGAACTTCTCGTTCCTGGTGAGACAGCCTCTTCTCCTATGCCGTGGGTGCTTTTGTGCTGCCTATTCTTTAAATCGCCTCTTTTTTCTCGTGACGACCGCCGGCCTTTGTGTCTCCTCTTATCTTCATTATGTACTGCTTTATGCTCTTTGCTTCTATCTGTATATATGGTAAAATACCGGACATTAAGAAACCAATGGAATTGGGGGTTAACCCCTGGCCAAAAAACGGAGATGAAAAAATGAAGACCGGACTGGTGCTGGAAGGCGGGGCAATGCGCGGAATGTATACTGCGGGCGTTATTGATGTGATGCTTGAAAATAATATCCGCGTTAACGGTATAATCGGCGTATCGGCAGGCGCTGTTTTTGGATGCAATTATAAATCCGGCCAGATAGGGCGCGTGATACGTTATAACACAAAATTCTGCAAAGATCCTCGATATATGAGTCTGCGGTCCTTGATAAAAACCGGGGATTTATTTGGTGAGCAGTTTTGTTATCACGACATACCTGAAATCCTGGACCCGTTTGACACGGAAGAATTTAGAAATAACCCGGCTGAGTTTTACGTTGTCTGCACGGACGTTCGTACCGGAAAGCCGGTTTATCATCTCTGCGAAAAGGGAGACGGGGAGGATGTCCAGTGGATGAGGGCTTCCGCATCCATGCCCCTTGTCTCTAGAATTGTATCCGTCTCCGGGAAAGATATGCTTGACGGCGGGATTTCAGACCCAATACCCATTTTGAAATTCAGGGAAATGGGCTATGAAAAATGCATTGTTGTTCTGACCCGTCCCCAGGGATACCGGAAAAAGCAAAGCCCCCTGATCCCTGTTTTTCGAATAGCAATGAAGAAATACCCTGAAACCGTCAAAGCGTTGGAAAAGCGCCATGAAGTGTATAACACCGCTCTGGAAAGTATTGAGACACTGCAACAACAGGGTGATGTTTTCGTTTTGCGGCCAAGCGAGGCTTTCAAAATGAGGCGAACCGAAAATAATCCCGAAAGGCTGCGTGCCCTGTATAAACTGGGCAGAAAAGACGCTATGAGCAGATTGTATGAAATAAGAAGTTTTCTGCACACCTGAGCCGTTGAGGTTCCAATATGTTTTTGATATATTTTTTATAATAATGTCCACCGAACAGCTGCTTTCGCATTATGCATTTGATTGACTGCCTGAATTGATTTGCGGGCATATTACTCAAATCAACTGCTCTGCAAACAGGCATATTTTTCATTGGCCGCCGTGTGAACCTGCGCGACGGCTTTTTAGAACACAAAGAATATGTTGTATTGGATATTCTTAACTGCTATACTTTTTATATAAATGCGGAATTTCTCGAAGTATGATACCATCTATAGAGTAAACCCACGGCGCATCTGCAATACTCTTGTTATTCCAGGCTGTTGCGTATCCTGTTATAGGTTTCATATCCTACTATGCCATCAGGTTTTATATTATTGCCTTTCTGAAACTCTATAACGGCATTTTCAAGCCCTTTTCCAAATTTCCCGTCCAAACTGCCCTTATAATATCCCATAGCCTGCAGCATCTGCTGGATTATATAAACATCACTGCCTATCATACCGTTCTCCAATATTCGGAAAGCTGCCGTTTTCTGCTTTATATATACCGCCGTTCCCGGGGATATGAGCTTTTTAAGCTCATGAACATCGCTGTTGTGCATTCTTATACAGCCGCCTGACGCATTGTATTTTCCTATGACATGGGGTGTAACGGTCCCATGGATGCCATATATACCCCAGGGCACATTCAGTCTCATAAAACAACCACCGTACCATTTACCCCAGCTGTAAATTCCGGCTATTTTCCACGGTCCCAGCGGAGATGGCGTTGAAGGCTTCCCGCCTGATACCGGAAAAGCCTTATAAGCCTTCCCGTCTTTATACACTGTCATTTTGCATATGTCCAAATCTATATATAAAGAATATCCTTTACCGGGGGCGGAGAATGCTGGCAGCATTTCGCTCAATCCACTTTCTTTACTGTCGGCCGCTGCTTCAAGACAGACGGCAAGCACTGTAATAGCGATCAGCAAAGCAATAGTTTTCTTCCTGATTTCCCAGCTCCTCCTTGTTTTTATATGATAAGAAAAAAGCTTCAAATATTAAATATAGTAATCTTTATTTATTCTTTTATTCACTGCAGACAGCAGGAATAATCATAATATCTTATGGAAAAAAGCACTTTTGAAAATAAAGAATAAGCGACATCACTATATATCTGAAACGGAGATCCTGAAATTAATGATGAGACAAAAGAGAGTTTGCGCTATACACGATATATCATGTTTTGGAAAGTGCTCCTTAACGGTAGCCCTTCCCATAATATCTTCCGCGGGTATTGAGGTAAGTGTAGTGCCCACAATCATACTGTCCACACATACGGGAGGCATTACCGGATATACACGCCGTGATCTGAGCGGCGATATCCTTCCAATCATAAGTCACTGGCAATCCCTGAACCTGACCTTTGACGCAATATATACAGGATACCTGGGCTCTTTTGAGCAGCTGGATATTGTTTCGGAGGTGATTGCCAGGCTCAGAAGCGACGAAAACCTGATAATAGTCGATCCGGTAATGGCCGATAATGGAAGGCTCTACACCGGCTTCAGCGAGGATTTTCCCTCCGGCATGCTAAAGCTTGTGCAAAAAGCAGATATTATCGTGCCCAATATAACGGAGGCTACCTTGCTTTTGGGAGAGCCTTTCCGCGAAGGGCCATACACCAAGGAGTATATAAATAAATTGCTCACCGGACTGGCGAAGCTGGGTCCGAATAAAATAGTTATTACAGGCGTATATTTTGATGAGCTGAAATACGGGGTCGCCTGTTTAGACACCTCCGGAGCCGGTCCTGATTATGTTATGTCCAGTCGCATCAGCGGCCACTACCATGGTACGGGGGATATATTTGCCAGCGCCCTTGCTGCCGGCATATTAAATGACTATAGCCTGGTGGATTCATCAGGAATTGCCGCTGATTTTACGGCAAGATCCATAACGCGAACCGAGCTTGCCGGGACCGACCCACGCTTCGGCGTAAATTTTGAAGCCGAGCTGCCGGAGCTTATAAAGCGGCTCGGACTCATATAACTATATGAAACGGAGATAAGAGATATGGAAAAACTCTTTGATGACGGCTGTAGCTATTACACCATGGAAGAGCTGGAACCCCTTATGGCAAACCTTATGCCGGGCGAGTTTGACCCGAAAATAATTAAAAACACGGTACTGGACGTAAACTACGGCAGTCTGCCCGAGCAGCTGCTGGATGTATATTATCCCGACGACAAGTCCCGGGGCGGAGGCCCGTATCCGGTCATATTCTTTGTTCACGGCGGCGGCTGGATTATCGGCAACAGGCGCTCAGGCTCAATTCGCAGCATAATAAAGGCCCTGGAACACGGCTATGCGATAATTTCTGTTGAATACAGAATGCTTCCTATGGTCAGGTATCCTGAGTTTATATATGATATCAAAACCGCGGTACGCTGGGCACGCGCCCATGCCAACGAGTATTTTTTTAATCCGGATAAATTTGGTATTCTGGGAGATTCAGCCGGAGGGTACAATGCCCTTGTAGCAGGCTTTACAGCCGGAAACCCGGAATACGAGGGCGAATACGGCTGGGAAGGCTATTCAAGCTCTTTACAAGCCATCTGCGATATTTTCGGCCCAACGGATCTTACCGCGGACAACACGGCCATCTATCGCAAGTCAGGTGTTAAACGGTTTGTTAAGCCGGAAGCGGGGAAGCCAGGTGAAAACGAAACCAGGTGGGGTGTTGTGGAAAACCCGGGGCTTTTGGCTCTCTTCAGCCCTGTCAATCTTGTCAGAAAGGATATTCCTCCGGTTTTTATACTGCACGGAAAAGACGATGGGTTGGTGCCATACCAGCACAGTATTTTCCTGTATGAAAAAATTAAAAAAGTCTGCGGCGAGGACAGAGCACGGCTAAAGCTCTACGAGGGCGTCAACCATGCTGATCCGTTCTTTTTTACCGATGAGTGTACCTCTGAAATAATCGGTTTCTTCGACAGGCATTTGAAATAGCTCAGGATTTCAAATATTTCCTAAATCTCTAAATCTCGGCGGTTACAAATGAATACTGTTATCTGTGCCATAAACTCAAAATATATTCACTCCTCTCTCGCCCCCTGGTACCTTGCTGCCGGCGTCGAAGCTTACTGCGACAAGCACATATCGGCCAAGGTTATTGAGGGTTCGATAAACGAGGATATCGATAAAATTGCCAACAAAATAATAGAAGAAAAGCCCCGCGCCATAGGCCTGTCCTGCTATATATGGAATATAGAAGTTGTAAAAGCATTGGCGGTCATTCTCAAAAGAGCGCTGCCGGAAGCGGCTATAATCCTGGGGGGACCTGAGGTGAGCTTCAATCCGGATGAAGTACTGCGGGATATGCCCTGTGCTGACTTTGTTATCTCCGGTGAGGGAGAAAAGCCCTTCGCGCTGCTCCTCAATGCCATTTTTAGGGGCAACACCGCTCCCCAAATTCAAGGGGTGTGCTACCGTAAAGGCCACCGGATTTTTGTTTCGAAGCCCAATACAGAGACAACGGATCCTCCGGACCCGTATAACGACGATTATTTCAAAACGCTCAATGGCAGAATAGCCTATCTGGAAACAAGCAGAGGCTGTCCCTATTCCTGTGCGTTCTGCCTGTCCGGCTTCGGCAAGGTCCGCTTTTTCGACATGGAGCGCTCCAAGAAGCAGCTTTTAGAGCTGGCAGGCAGCGGCGCCCGGACCGTGAAGCTGGTTGACCGGACCTTCAATGCCAACAGGAAGAGGGCATATGA